>NZ_JBIMEV010000055.1:0-29793 GCF_051262595.1 Salipaludibacillus sp. CF4.18 | reverse complement strand
CTCGTCCTTCCACTTAGAGCTAGTGCTTGATCCTGTCCCTTTTGGTTCGATATACTAAGGGGGTTATAGGTATGGAAGGTAAGGATAGGGGATGACAAAACGATGTCTTCAAACGGAGTCAATGTTACTGTAAATGTAAAGACAACCATTCGTGACGGAAAAGCAAAGGAAGTTCACCAGATGGCTGCAGAAGGTCAGTTGTTTCAACGCGGGCAGCAGACAGTCCTTCGTTTTAACGAACCGAAAGAAGAAGAGAAAGATAAGCAAACCGTTCAAACGGTGAAACTACATAAAGGAGAAATGTCCGTCCTTCGAAAGGGTGGTATTTCAATGAATCAACGCTTTATTCCAGGTCAAAAAACAGAAGGAATCTATCACAGCCCTTTTGGTCCAATGAGTATGAGCACAGACACAAAGGAAGTCGATTATCATTGGGATGAACAGGAACTGGAAGGCTATATTGATTTGCGGTACAAACTAATCATGCAAAGCTCGAATACAGGAAACTATCATATGCACGTATCCATAAAGGAGGTCTAACGCACGATGAGCCAAGTAGAACAACTCAAAGAAAATTTAAAAAGTGAACTTATTGCATCCGCAGTAAAGGCTGGTTTAGCATCGGCAGATCAGATCCCGAATGTCGTCATCGAGACACCAAAAGACAAGACACACGGAGATTTTGCAACAAATCTGGCCATGCAGCTAGCAAAAATAGCTAAAAAGGCACCAAAAATGATTGCAGAAGATATAGAAGCGAATTTTGATTATCAAGCTGCAAAAGTAGAAAAGGTTGATATTGCCGGTCCGGGATTTATTAACTTTGTAATGAAAAAGGATTATTTAACGGAGATCGTCCATACGGTTCTTGAGCAAAAAGAAAAGTTCGGAAATACAAACATAGGCAAGGGAAAGAAAATCCAAGTCGAGTTTGTTTCGGCAAACCCAACTGGCACGCTTCATTTGGGACACGCAAGAGGGGCAGCGGTAGGAGACTCCTTGTGCCATATTCTTGAAAAGGCAGGATATGACGTTGCTCGTGAATATTATATCAACGATGCTGGGAACCAGATTGATAACCTTACCCTTTCCTTAGAAGCGAGATACTTGCAAGAAATAGGGGAAGAGGCGGCGATGCCTGAGAATGGTTACCAAGGAAAGGATATCATTGGTTTTGCCAAAGAGATCGTTGAAAATTATGGGGACCGTTTCAAGGATACGGATCAAGAGGAACGACGAGGTTTTTTCCGGGAATACGGGTTAAAACGGGAACTGGATAAGCTTAAATCAGACTTGGCCGACTATCGTGTTCATTTTGACAACTGGTTTTCTGAAACATCTCTTTATACAGATGGAAAAGTAACAGATGCCTTAGAGGATCTTAAGAAGCGTGGCGAAACATTTGATCAAGATGGAGCAACATGGTTCCGTTCGACGGAGTACGGGGATGACAAAGATCGCGTTCTCGTAAAAAGCGATGGTTCCTACACCTATTTAATGCCAGATATTTCATATCATAAAAATAAATTTGCTCGAGGATTTGAGGAATTGATTAACATTTGGGGAGCAGACCATCACGGCTACATCCCACGAATGCGCGCGGCAATCCAAGCTCTTGGGTATGAAAAAGATCAATTGGATGTTCAAATCATTCAGATGGTGAACCTTTTTGAGAATGGTGAAAAGGTGAAAATGAGTAAACGTACCGGGAAGGCTGTAACAATGCGCGAACTCATGGAAGAAGTCGGCATCGATGCGACACGTTATTTCTTTGCGATGAGAGCAGCGGATTCTCATCTTGATTTCGACTTGAGCCTGGCTAAATCACAGTCCAATGACAACCCTGTTTACTATGTGCAATACGCTCATGCAAGAATTTGCAGTATGCTGCGACAGGCGGAAGAAAAAGGATTCAAGGTTGACAAGGAAGTGGACTTAACGGGATTAATAGCCGTAAAAGAACAAGATTTAATGAAAAAACTAGGTGAATACCCTGAAGCAATTGCGGATGCGGCAAAACGCCGTTCGCCACACCGAATGACAAACTATGTGCACGAATTGGCACAAGCGTTACACAGCTTCTACAATGCTGAAAAAGTAATTAGTGAAGACGTATCCTTAACAAAAGCGCGCCTTGCGCTAATGGATGCTGTCCGTATGACGCTTCAAAATGCGCTTAAAATTTTGGGTGTTGAAGCACCGGAGAAAATGTAATAAATAGATGTTCGGGGGAAGGTCGTTTTTGACCTTCCCCCAATTTTTTGTTTTGGTAGATGGTAATGAGCGATTGCGGCGGAGAAATGTGTATCAAAAATTTAAGAATGTAGAAGAGGAAACCTTCTAACCTAAAAAGTAAGGGGTTTCATTTTCTGCATTTTTTCAGGATTCAAGTATAATGGAGAAAGAGTTAAAAATAGAAGGAGGAATTATTTATGGCTAATAAGATAAAATGGGGAATTTTGAGTTCGGCTAAAATCGCTGAGACAGCCTTTGTTCCAGCAATCAAACTTGCAAAACAAGCAGAGCTAAAAGCAGTCGCAAGTGAAAGTGGAAAGGCAGCGGATACAGCGAAACGATGGGGAATTGACACGTCGTATGATTCGTATAAAGAATTGCTTCAAGATCCAACTATCGATGCAATTTATATTCCTTTACCGAACAGCTTACACAAAAAATGGTTGATTGAAGCAGTACAAGCTAAAAAACATGTACTCGTGGAGAAACCAGCAGCACTTACTAGTGATGAAGTGAAAGAAATGGATGCAGCGGCGAAAGAAAATGGCGTAGTTTGGATGGAAGCCTTTATGTATCAGTTTCATCCTCAACACAGCCAAGTGAAGAAATGGTTGGCAGAGGGGAAAATTGGTGAGGCAAAGCTGTTCCGAGGCTCATTCTCTTTTTCAATGGACGTAAATAGTGGTAATATCCGTTTGAACTCTGAACTTGGAGGCGGAAGTTTATTTGATGTCGGCTGTTATTGCGTTCATGCGAGCCGCTTTATTTTTGAAGAGGAGCCTGTGCAAGTATTTGGACATGCCAACCATCATCCTGAGAAAAAAATTGATTTGTCTACAACGGGAATTCTAACTTTTGAAAACAAGCAAGCAGTGATCGATTGCAGCTTCGAACAAGCAAATGTGAATCGTTATGAAGTAGTTGGTACAAAAGGTTCCATCGAAGTTCCTTATGCTTTTCGTCCGGATGGAAATCCCAACAATGGACTAGGTGAAGTAATATTAAAGGATGGAGCAGGGGCAACTGTGGCTGTTGAAACGTTTGATGCGAACCAATATACAGTGCAAATTGATCACTTTTCACAGGCAATCCTGGATAATACACAGCCTTCGTATACACCAGAGCAAACAATATTGAATATGACTGTTATCGAATCTCTATATCAATCCATAGACGAAGGAAAGCCCGTCTCGCTAAAAAAATAATTACTTAATGTGAAGAACATTGTAAAAGTAGAATTCTACTTTTACAGTGTTCTTTTTGCAACTTTATCTATTTCAAGGCCAATTAACGGTATCTTGCCAGTAATTAATGAAGCAGAGAACCGTCCCTGTGATTGTTGTACGTACCTCTTTCTGTTAGGATAGAATTGGTTAGTATACATAACCTAGTTTTATCAACTGACTAGCAAAAGAAGGTGAGAAGAGTGCAAGATATTCTATTAGCGATAATAGCTGGACTGATAGTAGGGTTTCTTTTTGCGTGGATCAAATTGCCGATCCCTGCTCCGCCTGCATTACCGGGTATTATGGGTATTGTCGGTATCTATATGGGATTTAAATTATTCCAATGGGTATCCGTGTCCTTTTTTGGATAGTTTTCAAAAAGCCAGAGCATTAGAGGGTGACGGACGAAGATCCGGTCGTCTGTAGCGGGAGTAGAACAATGAATCGGTGTTTTGATCTATTCTCTCTGCAAATATGATTTGAAATGTTGGATAAAAAGTTAAAATGCACATATCCTACCATCATTACTGTAAGAACGAGATGATAGGAGATGATCGCATGAGTTGGACACAACAGTCACAGAAAGCAGCCATATATTTTGAAAAGGAGGGGAAAGGAATTCCTCTCCTATTTGTACATCCGCCATCGATGGGCCACGTTACATTCCGACGCCAAAAGAATCGACTTTCGGAATCTTATCAAGTAATAACGATGGACTGTCGTGGAAATGGACGAAGTGGCATTGATGAACAACCTTTATCAATGTCTGTTCTAGCGGATGATGTCATTCGTGTGCTTGATGAGGCCAAGGTAAATTCGGCGTATCTTTGTGGATACTCAAATGGAGGGTCTATCGTGCAAGAAGCAGCAATAAGATACCCGAATCGAGTACGAGGCATCATATTATTGGGAGGCTTCCCCGAAGTAAATAGTTTTCTCTTAAGAAATGAATTCAAGCTTGGTATTTTAGCAACAAGGGCAAAACAAATGAATGTAGTTTCCAATGTACTGGCGGTTGCACACGAGCGAAATCAACGAAATAAACGGGAGCTATCGAATTACGTTCGTCTGACTCCTGCCTCGGTATTGGAAAAATATTACCGTATTGGGCTAGAATACACAGCAACAAAGAGGTTACATAAAATCACCTGTCCGCTGCTTCTGATGTATGGGACGAGAGATGATTATGTTCACCACTATCGACACTTGTTTACGGAAAATGTAACCGGAGAGGTGGAAGTCGTTCTAATTGACGATGTCGGTCATCAATTGCCTACAAAAAAATCTTCTGCCGTGCATGAAATTATCAAAACTTTTATTGGAACGCACGAAAAAAATGCCTAGTTGTTTCAACACCTGGGCATTTCATATAGTTATAAATAGAAGGAGACTGCCGTCGCGATTTTTTCTTTCAAACGCTCGAACAACGTTCTCTTATTGACAGTATTCATCGTAATCGGTTCGGCACTTTCATAATAATCCTTTTCAATTTCTTCTTTAACTGGTTTGATCCAATTTTTATCCGATATCACAGTGTTTATTTCCTTATTTATATGAAAGCTTCGTTTATCGATGTTAGCCGTGCCGATAAACATGAGGCGTTCATCTACGGTGACAACTTTTGCATGATAAAATCCCTCATAAAATTGACGAAACTCTACTCCAACCTCTAAAAGCTCCGGCATATAAGGAAAGGCCGCATCTTTTACAAGAGGATGATCCGGATATTTAGGAATAAGAATTTGAATTTTCACGCCTCTTTTTGCAAGTGAGACAAGTTTGTTCTTTAGCCTTTCTCCTGGAATAAAGTAAGGCGTCCCTATAAACACAGAAAATTGAGCGTCTTCAAGGACATCATCTATGATGTGTTCTAGATGGGCGCCATTCGTGGAAAATATCCGCATCGGAATTGTGTCTTCAGGGGATGTAAGCTGAAGTGTCTTTTCAAAATCAACGGATTCACCAGAAGCTTCGTTCCAGTCAGCAAGAAAACATTGTTGGAGGTCTGCTACACCTGCTCCCTCGAGAAACATGTGATAATCTCGCCATCGTCCCTTTTTGGGATCACGCCCTAAATATTCATCTCCAACATTATAACCGCCAACGTAACCATATTTCCCATCAATAACGACAATTTTTCGGTGATTTCTCTCATTGATAGAGTAGAATAAGAAAGGAAAAGAGGGCACATTTAACTTTACAAATTGAACTCCCGCTTTTTTAAGCGATTTTTGTTCCTTTCTTGAAATACTGTGGGCCAACCAATCGACAGTTAGTCGAACCGTGACACCTTTCTTGGCACTTTCTTTTAATTCATGAAGTAGTTTTTTCCCAATATTATCATCGCGGAAAATATAAAATTGCATATGGATATGATCAGTAGCTTTTTCAGTTTGCTGCAAAAGGTGATCAAGCCATTTGTCACCTTGCATAAAAAACTGTACATTGCTTTGTTTGTATAAAGTATTTTCCATTGGCGTAATTTTGGAACGATGCCGTTTCAACCCGAAAAAGAGATCCAGACAAATCCAAACAATGAGTAAGAATGGTATCAAGAGAAGTTTCATAAGATTGCCCCTTTTTAAAGTTTTTCATTAGGTTTCCCAAAATGAATTAATTTAAGTCATTCTAAGGAAACAGGAAACGTATAGAGTAACAAAGGGAAGAAAAAAATTAAATTTAATTTATGAATGAGTATTCACTCATGAGTTTCTATGCTATAATCAAAACTATATTAATGCAGGTTTAGTGAAGAAATTGTTGAGAAGAAAAGCTCTCTGTCAGCCTTAAATGATCGACATCATTCCTTCTCGATGCCAAAAAATAGATTGATTTGAAAGGAGTTGTTTTTATGAATCCGATTATGATTAATTGGCTCATGTTCATTCTTGTAACCGGTTACGCGTTGTACTTATTCGCATCACTGGTTAAGACTCGGATGGAATACATTAAGCTTGGAAAAAAAGCAGAATTTATCTTAACGATGAAAGAACGCAAGGAGGCCATGATGACGATGGTCTTCGGTCAGAAGAAATTATTAAAGGATAAGAAGAGTGGGATTATTCATGTGATGTTTTTCTACGGATTTCTTCTCGTTCAGTTCAGTGCCATTGACGTCATAATCAAAGGTCTGGCTCCTGGGAACCACTTACCGTTAGGACCGTTGTATCCGTTCTTTACGTTTTTTCAGGAAATCGTTGTTGTGATGATTTTAGTTGCGGTCGTATGGGCGTTTCATCGTCGGTATGTTGAAAAGTTAGTTCGACTAAAACGTAATTTCAAGGCTGGATTAGTACTTATTTTCATTGGGGGGTTAATGATTTCCAAACTTTTAGCCAAAGGGATGGAAATTATTTGGTTAGATAAATCAGTATCATGGGCGGCGGAACCGATTGCTTCAACAATTGCAACTGTTTTTGCAGGATTAGGACCGACAGTGGCTGGAGCGGGATTCTTTGTTTTCTGGTGGATGCATTTGATGTTTCTATTAACTTTCCTCGTTTATATTCCGCAATCAAAGCATGCGCATTTAATTGCCGGACCTGCGAATGTTTGGCTTGGTCCAACACATAAGCGTGGGCAGCTACAAGCTATAAATTTCGAAGAGGAAGATGTGGAGAAATTCGGAAAAAACCAAATTGAAGACTTTGATCAAAAGCAATTAATTGATCTATATGCCTGTGTTGAGTGTGGGCGCTGTACGAATATGTGTCCGGCAACTGGAACAGGGAAGATGCTTTCGCCAATGGACTTGATTATGAAAATGCGGGACCATTTAACGGATAAAGGTGCGGCAGTTACTTCTAGAAATCCTTGGATGCCAG
Organism: Salipaludibacillus sp. CF4.18; assembly: GCF_051262595.1. Classification (NCBI taxonomy): domain Bacteria; kingdom Bacillati; phylum Bacillota; class Bacilli; order Caryophanales; family Bacillaceae; genus Salipaludibacillus; species Salipaludibacillus sp. CF4.18. Next base: position 22,508 of record NZ_JBIMEV010000055.1, on the reverse strand, counting down.
GTTTTGCTTTCCAAAACACCCGTGGAAACCAAATCGCGGCTGGCGGAACGGACGGTTCGAATGCATTAGACTTTAATCCGTATGATGTAAATCTTATCGGTGATGTGATTACAGAGGAAGAGATCTGGGCCTGTACGACCTGCAGAAACTGTGAGGATCAATGTCCGGTGATGAATGAACATGTCGATAAAATTATTGATATGCGCCGTTATCTTGTTCTAACAGAAGGCAAGATGGATCCCGAGGCACAGCGGGCGATGACGAATATCGAACGTCAAGGAAATCCTTGGGGTATTAACCGGAAAGAGCGTGAAATTTGGCGTGAAGGACGCGAGGATATTGAGGTTCCAACCGTTAAAGAACTTAAAAAACGTGAGGAAGAATTTGAGTATCTTTTCTTTGTAGGGTCCATGGGCTCATATGACAAGAGAAGTCAAAAGGTTGCTCAATCCTTTGCGAAAATCATGAATGAAGCGGGTATCAAGTTTGCGATTTTGGGAAACAAGGAAAAGAATTCGGGCGATACGCCAAGACGGATCGGCAATGAATTCCTGTTTCAAGAGTTAGCTACTGCCAACATTGAAGAATTCAAGAAAAATGATGTGAAAAAGATCGTTACACTCGATCCTCACGCATATAATACATTTAAAAACGAGTATCAGGATTTTGGATTGGAAGCAGAAGTCTATCATCACTCAGAGCTGTTGTTCCAGTGGATTCAGGAAGGACGAATTAAACCGACGATTGAGGTAAAAGAAAAGGTTGTTTACCATGATTCCTGTTATCTTGGCCGCTACAATGATGTATACGATCCACCTCGCGAAATATTGAAAGCAATACCGGGAATTGAGCTCGTGGAAATGGAACGTAACCGTGAAAACGGCATGTGCTGTGGAGCCGGCGGCGGAATGATGTGGATGGAAGAAGATACTGGAACACGTGTGAATGAAGCGAGGACGGAACAAGCAATTTCAACGCAAGCTAGTGTCATTGGCAGCGCTTGTCCATATTGCCTAACAATGATGACGGATGGAACGAAGTCGAAAGAAGTAGATGAAGAAGTAAAAACAATGGACATCGTTGAATTATTGGAAAAATCATTAGTGAAAAAAGAAGAAACAGTAAGTGCTTAATTAAACGGGTGTGTCTAAAGAATCTAATCTTTGGACACACCCATCATACTGATTTTTCATAATAAGTTGGAGACTTCTCTAACTTGATGTTTTATACTAGAAAATAGATAGCCAATGTAAGCGCTTTAAAGTTCGCGTGTGGGCTGATTGAGCGGACGAATATGTGTACGGGAAAATAAAGTTAAAGGAGGAACAGATATATGGGAAAGACAGTCATTGTTGGAGGAGCAAGAACGCCAGTTGGAAAACTTGGTGGGGGATTAGCAACCTTTACAGCTTCTCAGCTCGGCGGCAAGGCGATCAAAGAAGCGTTGACGAGAGCTGGAGTTGAGGCAAAGGACGTTGGACATGTCATCATGGGAAACGTGTTACAAGGAGGGCAAGGACAACTTCCTTCCAGACAAGCGATGCATGAAGCAGGAATACCATGGGAAACAGAAACGGAAACAATTAATAAAGTATGTGCTTCAGGTATGAGAAGTGTTACCCTCGCTGATATTCTGATTCGTTCAGAAGAACAGGACATCATCGTGGCAGGCGGAATGGAGTCGATGAGTCAGGCTCCTTTTTTTGTGAAGGGGGCTCGATTTGGTTTTAAAATGGGGGACCAAAAATTCTACGATATGATGACACACGACGGTTTAACGTGTTCTTTTACAGGAGTTCATATGGGCAATTACGGAAACGGCGTTGCTGAGGAACACAATCTGTCACGAGCAGCACAAGATGAATGGTCGTATCGGAGTCATCTAAAAGCAGGCGAAGCAATGAACGCAGGGAAATTTGCGGAAGAGATCGTTCCGATAGAGGTACCACAACGAAAGGGTGACCCACTTCTAGTCGAACATGATGAATCACCACGATTAGATTCGACGGTCGAGCGTCTGGCAAAACTGAAGCCGGCTTTTGGGGCAGAAGGAACGATTACGGCAGGGAATGCTCCTGGGGTAAACGACGGTGCAGCAGCGCTTGTATTAATGTCAGAAGAAAAAGCCAAGGAAAAAGATCTTACACCATTGGCAACGATTGTCGCTCACACACAGTTAGCGATTGAGCCTGAAGGTTTTCCGAAAACGCCAGGGCTTGTCATTAATAAACTCTTAAAAAAAGCTGGGAAGACCGTTGCAGATATTGATTTATTTGAAGTAAATGAAGCATTTGCCGCCGTTTCTCTCGCAAGTGGACAAATAGCTGGTTTGGATCCTGAAAAGATCAACGTTAATGGAGGAGCAGTCGCACTAGGTCATCCGATCGGAGCGAGTGGCACTCGAATTATTCTGACACTTGCGTATGAATTAAAACGTCGCGGTGGCGGCATCGGTATTGCGGCAATATGCAGCGGAGGCGGGCAAGGCGATGCAATCATGATCGAAGTGAAGTAACTCCTTAGGTGTAATCACGTCTTTCCGTGTCGCAACTATGTCAGGAGGTCAACCTACTATGAAAATAATGATCATTGGTGCTGGACAAATGGGATCGGGAATTGCCCAGGTTTGTGCCATGAATGGCTACGAAGTATTTTTACATGATCTAACATTAGAATTAGTGGAAAAGGGACGGAACGGGATAAAGAAGAAGCTCCAACGGCAAATAGAGAAAGCACGGCTGACAGAACAGGATGCTGACCGATTTTTACAAAGAATTCAAACCTCAACGGAGCTTAGGAATGCAAAGAATGCTGATATTATTATCGAAGCTGCAGTAGAAAACATGGAGGTGAAGAAAAGTCTTTTCACCAAGCTGGATAGCTATGCACCAGCGCATGCGATTCTAGCAACGAATACATCGTCACTTCCGATTACAGAAATTGCAGCCGCAACGAATCGGACGGATAAAGTGATTGGCATGCACTTTATGAATCCTGTTCCGGTCATGAAGCTAGTCGAGGTGATTCGTGGACTGGCGACAAGCCAAGAAACATTCGACAAGGTTTATAGTCTTGCAGAATCATTGAAAAAGACAGCAGTTGAAGTGAACGATTTTCCGGGGTTTGTGTCCAATCGAATTTTAATGCCGATGATCAATGAAGCAATTTACACTGTTTTTGAAGGAGTGGCTACACCGGAAGACGTGGATGAAGTGATGAAATTAGGCATGAATCACCCAATGGGGCCACTTACATTAGCTGATTTCATAGGATTAGATACGTGTTTAGCCATCATGGAGACGCTTCATGAAGGGTTCGGTGATGATAAATACCGGCCGTGTCCGCTACTTCGTAAATATGTGAAGGCAGGTTGGCTCGGTAAAAAGTCTGGCAGAGGTTTCTATCGTTACAGTAAATGACAGAGAAGAGGTGCCATCGATGAATCTGGCATGGACGGAAGAACAGCTGATGCTTCAACGTATGGTCAGGCAGTTTGCAGAGGACAAGGTTGCAAAAGCGACGGATCAGATGGAAAAAACAGATGAGTTTCCGCTAGAGCTAGTGAAAGAGATGGGACAACTCGGGTTGATGGGAATTCCTATTCCTGAAAAATATGGTGGTTCGGAAATGGACTTCACGTCTTATATTTCTGTTATCCACGAACTTTCACGTGTGAATGCATCGGTCGGTGTTATCCTCTCTGTCCACACATCGGTAGGGACAAATCCGATTCTTTATTTTGGTACAGAAAAGCAAAAGCAACGATTTATTCCTAAACTTGCATCGGGAGAATATTTAGGTGCTTTTGCACTGACTGAACCAGGGGCGGGAAGCGATGTGTCCCGGTTAAAAACAACGGCTGTGAAAAAAGGAGCTCATTATCTTTTAAATGGTTCCAAAGTATTTATTACAAATGGTGGTGTAGCAGATACATACATCGTTTTTGCTAAAACAGATGTTTCCAAAGGGAGCAAGGGCATTAGTGCGTTTGTTGTTGAAAAATCAAGTCCTGGACTGATCGTTCTTCCAAAAGAGAAAAAGATGGGCCTGCATGGTTCAAATACGACTCCACTTTCCTTTGAAGACTGTCAAGTACCAGTGGAAAACTTGCTTGGTGAAGAAGGTGACGGATTTTCAATAGCGATGGCGAACTTGAATGCGGGTCGAATCGGAATCGCAGCTCAAGCTCTTGGTATTGCTGAAGGAGCACTGGATTTAGCCGTAAAGTATGCGAAGGAACGAAAGCAATTTGGAAAGCCAATTGGAGAAATGCAGGGAGTAGCCTTTAAGCTCGCGGAAATGGCGACGAGTGTGGAGGCAGCGAAACTCTTAGTCTATCAAGCGGCCAATATGCGTTCCAGAGGCTTGTCTCCTATTAAAGAGGCAGCGATGGCTAAATTGTTTGCTTCCGATACAGCCATGAAAGTCAGTACCGATGCAGTCCAGATTTTTGGCGGCTATGGGTACACAAAAGATTATCCCGTCGAACGATTTTTCCGTGATGCAAAAGTAACGCAAATATACGAGGGAACGAATGAAATTCAACGAATTGTGATTGGAAATCAGTTGTTGAAAGACTAATTGATAAATAAAGACTATAGCTTGTAGTTTAATTCGAACGAGAGGTGCTCGAATCCGCTCTAGGCGATTGCTTTTTCAAGTCCAGAGAGAATAACAGTTACGTATACTGCCTTTATAAAAAATTATTGTTTGGAAGAATCCGCGAGACTCCTGTGGAAGAATGAGCCAAGCGAGACCCCGCAGAGCGTTCGTTTGCTCGAGGAGGCTCGCGGATCATCCACGGAAAGCGAGCGGTAATTCTTCCAAACAACCTTTACGAAAACAGACTAGGCATAGGGGGAAATGAACGATGAATTTTCAATTGACAGATGAACAGAATATGATTCGAAAAATGGTAAGAGATTTTGCTAGAAATGAAGTAGAGCCGACGGCAGCGGAGCGAGACGAGGAAGAGCGCTTCGATCGGCAAATTTTTGATCAAATGGGCGAACTTGGTCTAACAGGAATTCCCTGGCCGGAGGAGTATGGTGGAATTGGTGCTGACTATATGAGTTACGTCATTGCTGTAGAGGAACTGTCGCGCGTATGTGCATCTACTGGTGTGACGTTGTCAGCCCATGTTTCCTTGGCGGGGTGGCCCATCTATACGTTCGGAAACGAAGAACAGAAACAAAAGTTTTTACGTCCAATGGCAGAGGGAAAGAAGATGGGTGCTTACGGACTAACTGAGTCAGGTTCTGGGAGTGACGCTGCTGCGATGAAGACGACTGCGAAGCGGGATGGAGATGATTATATTCTCGATGGAGCAAAAATCTTCATTACAAATGGAGGCGAAGCAGATATTTATGTAGTTTTTGCTATGACAGATCACGATAAAAAACATAACGGGTGCACAGCCTTCATTGTTGAAAAAGGCATGGAAGGTTTCTCTATGGGGAAAAAAGAAAGAAAGCTGGGGATCCGTTCCTCTCCTACGTTGGAAATTATTTTCGAAGGGGTAAGGGTACCGAAAGAAAACAGGTTAGGCGAAGAAGGAGAAGGTTTTAAAATAGCAATGAGAACGCTTGATGGAGGTAGAAACGGCATTTCTGCCCAAGCAGTTGGGATTGCTCAGGGCGCGTTGGACGCTTCGATTGATTATGCAAAAGAGCGGAAGCAATTCGGGAAATCGATTGGTTCCCAGCAAGGAATTGGTTTTAAGATTGCCGAAATGGCAACAAAAATTGAGGCATCACGTTTGCTTACGTATCAAGCAGCTTGGCGGGAAAGTGAAGGATTGTCCTATGGAAAAGAATCGGCAATGTCAAAATTGTTTGCCGGGGATTCAGCGATGGAAGTGACAACCGAAGCAGTGCAAGTATTCGGAGGCTATGGTTATACGAAGGATTATCCGGTCGAACGTTATATGCGTGATGCGAAAATCACCCAAATATATGAAGGGACCAATGAAATACAAAGACTCGTAATAGCGAAGATGCTACTTAAATAATTTCGCATCTTTAACGGAAGGCACCAACACGCAGTTCGTTGGTGCTACCGGTTTATTAGCATTAACTGGAAGGGGGTTGCTCGTTGGATAAAAACAAGATAGATGCGCTGTTACTTGGGAATCAGAGGGCGCTGGCACAAGCGATTTCGCTCGTGGAGGATCGAAAGCCAGAGTATCGTGAACTGATGAGAGAGATCTATCCGAGAACAGGAAATGCGCATATTATCGGCGTGACCGGCTCACCGGGGGCAGGGAAAAGCACGCTCGTAAATGGTCTGGTACGGGAATGGCGAAGAGCCGGGGATACTGTTGCGATTATTGCAGTGGATCCAACAAGCCCTTTTTCGGGAGGAGCGTTGTTAGGGGACCGCATCCGAATGAAAGACCATGAAGAGGACCTTGGTGTGTTTATTCGAAGTATGGGCACGAGAGGGAGTCTTGGAGGGCTGTCAGAAGCTTGCCAAGACACTGTTCGATTAATGGAAGCGGCAGGGTTTGACCGTATTGTCATCGAAACTGTCGGTGTTGGCCAATCGGAACTCGATATCATGAAAACAGCAGACTCGATTGCACTTGTTTTATATCCTTCGGGCGGCGATGTTATCCAAGCCTTTAAAGCCGGGATTATGGAAATAGCTGATTTATTTATTATTAATAAGTCAGATCTTCCAGGAGTCGAACAATTAAAGGGAGAGCTCGAGGACCTGATTCATATTACTTCCAAGCCAAATTCATGGGACTCACCTGTTTTAATGACGGTATCTACGGAAAAGTCGGGGATGGTAGATGTGATTCAGGCGATGGAAAACCATCATCAACACCTCGTTTCTACTGGGGAAAAAAGAGAAAGACGACGAGATCAAAAAGCGGTTGAAATCGAACGACGTCTCGCAGAACGACTGAAAGAACAGTTTATTCCATATATTGAAGAAACGTTGAATACACTGGAAAATGATAAAGAAACTCAAAGTGATGATCCTTATGATATAGCCGAGAAAATTTACAAGCGTTGGATTAAAAACGTGGCAAGGAGTGAGTAGAGAGGACAAACGTTTTGAGACTTGGTCCTCCACCCGCAAAAAACAACATGACGTTAAAAGTAACCTACTATATAAAAGCTCGAAATCAACTGACTTTGATACGCAAATGCCCAAAAATATTTGCTGAAGGTGAGGGAGCGACAATGACCATTTATTCATCCACGTGCCCCATACGTTTTGTTACCGCATCTAGTTTGTTTGATGGACACGACGCGTCGATAAATATTATGCGACGAATGCTACAGGCGTCAGGAGCTGAAGTGATCCATCTGGGACACAATCGATCGGTGGAGGAGGTAGCGGAAGCCGCCATTCAAGAAGATGTCCAAGGGGTGGCGATTTCTTCTTACCAAGGTGGACACGTAGAGTATTTTAAATACTTGTACGACGAGCTGAAAACACGAGGTGCAGGTCATATTCAACTATTTGGTGGCGGTGGAGGAGTGATTATTCCTTCTGAAATGAAACAGCTTCATGACTATGGGATTCGGAAAATCTTTTCTCCGGAAGACGGTCGTCAATCTGGTTTGCAAGGAATGATTAATGAAATGATGGAAGCCTGTGACTTTTCAACAATTCAAGAAAAAGAACTCTCGAAAGAAAAGCTTCTAAGTAAAGATCGGGCTGCTGTCGCAAGGTTTGTGACGATTGCAGAGAAACGAGCGTTTAAAGAAGCATTAAGTCCCAAGGAAGAAGAGGCATTTCAAACGATCGTTTTAAATCAGGAAAATCCATATGCACCAGTCTTAGGAATAACAGGGACAGGCGGAGCGGGGAAGAGTTCATTAACGGATGAATTAGTGAGAAGATTATTGAAAGCATTTCCAAATAAAGAAGTCGCGATTCTTTCGGTCGATCCAACGAAAAAAAAGACGGGTGGGGCGTTATTAGGAGACCGGATTCGAATGAACGCAATACATAACAAGCGCGTGTATATGCGGTCTCTTGCGACAAGGGATAGTCGTCAGGAATTATCGAAAGCAATTACAGAAGCTATCCCTGTAGTGAAACGGGCTGGATATGATCTTATCATCATCGAAACAAGTGGAATCGGTCAAGGGGATGCGGCGATTAGTGATGTAGCAGATGTATCCATGTACGTGATGACAAGTGAATTCGGAGCGCCATCACAATTAGAAAAAATAGATATGATTGATTTTGCAGATGTTATTGCGATTAATAAATTTGATCGAAAAGGTTCAGAGGATGCATTAAGGGAAGTAAGGAAAGCATTTCAGCGGAGTCACCTTCGTTTTGAAGAGGATTCAGTAAAAATGCCGGTATTTGGAACGATGGCTAGTCAATTTAATGATCCGGGGACGAATCGGCTTTTTTACGAACTTGTGCAGGTCATGAACAAAAAATGCGATCTTGCATGGGCAACTGAGCTTGGCAAAGACGATGAAATCAAACTGCGACATGCAATTATTCCACCGGATCAGATTCAATATTTGCGCGAAATATCCCAGACGGTAAAGAATTACCATGAAGAAACAGAGAAAGAAGTGAAGAAGGCCAGACGATGGTTCCAAATTGAGGGAACTTTAAATGCGCTGGAAGAACATGAAGAAATTGCGGTGGAACGGGGTCCTTTACTAGAGCTTAAGGATCATTATCATCAAACACTTATTCCTGACGTGAAAAAAGAACTGGAAAACTGGGAAGACAAGAAAAAGGCGTATGCCGACAAGCAATTTATTACAAATATTCGTGGGAAAGAGATAGTCACGAATTTAACGACTAGAAGTTTATCGGGGATAGAGTTCCCGAAAGTGTCGTTGCCGAAGTTTGCTGACTACGGAGAAATCTGTCGTTGGATTCGAGAGGAGAATGTTCCGGGAGAATTCCCGTTTACTGCTGGCGTGTTTCCATTTAAACGAAAAGGCGAGGATCCGAAACGGCAATTCGCAGGAGAAGGAAGCCCTGAGCGGACGAACCGTCGTTTTCATTATTTATCAAAAGGGGATGAGGCAAAAAGATTGAGTACGGCCTTTGACTCTGTGACACTTTATGGAGAGGACCCGGACCATCGCCCAGATATTTATGGGAAAGTCGGCGAGAGTGGTGTGAGTATTTGTACGTTGGAAGGTATGAAAACATTATATAACGGCTTTGATTTAATCGATCCTGCCACTTCGGTTTCGATGACAATTAATGGACCAGCTCCGATTATTCTTGCAATGTTCATGAACACGGCGATTGACCAGCAGATGGAAAAATTCCGTGGAACAGAAGAACGAGAGCCAACCGAGGCAGAACAAAACGATGTGAAGGCGAAAACATTGTCAGTCGTTCGAGGAACTGTTCAGGCAGATATTTTAAAAGAGGATCAAGGACAGAACACATGTATTTTCTCTACAGAATTCGCGTTACGAATGATGGGGGATATTCAGCAATACTTTATAGATCATGACGTTCGAAACTATTATTCTGTATCGATAAGCGGCTACCACATTGCCGAGGCAGGGGCAAATCCTATCAGCCAATTAGCCTTTACATTGGCAAATGGGTTTACCTACGTGGAATATTATTTAAGCCGTGGGATGGATATTAATAAATTTGCACCGAATCTATCTTTCTTTTTCAGTAACGGATTGGACCCGGAGTATACCGTGATTGGCCGTGTTGCCCGCAGAATATGGGCGATTGCGATGAAAAAGAAGTACGGTGCTAATGAACGCAGTCAGAAACTAAAGTACCACATACAAACGTCAGGACGTTCCTTGCATGCGCAGGAAATTGACTTTAATGATATTCGGACAACGATCCAAGCATTATTAGCGATTTACGATAACTGTAACTCGCTTCATACAAACGCATATGACGAAGCAGTCACGACACCTACAGAAGAGAGTGTTCGCCGGGCAATGGCGATTCAATTGATTATTACGAAAGAGATGGGGTTAGTCAAAAATGAGAACCCGCAGCAAGGAGCCTTTATTATCGAGGAACTTACAGGTTTGGTCGAGGAAGCGGTTCTGCTTGAGCTGGATCGAATGAACGATCGCGGAGGCGTTTTAGGAGCGATGGAAACGCAGTACCAACGTGGTAAAATTCAAGAAGAATCACTGCTGTACGAAACAAAAAAACACAATGGAGAGCTGCCGATAATTGGAGTGAATACGTATCTCCATCCAAATCCTCCTTCCGAAGCAGACTTCAACATGGAGTTAGCCAGAGCCTCTGTGGAAGAAAAAGAAGCGCAAATTAATCAGTTAAGGACATTCCAGGAGAAACACAAGTCATCATCCGATAAAGCACTTAAAAAATTAAAAGAAGTGGCACTCTCCGGAGGGAACTTGTTTGAAGAACTAATGAAAACCGTCCGAGTAGCAAGTCTCGGACAAATAACCGAAGCCCTCTACGAAGTAGGTGGGCAATACCGAAGAAACCTGTAGAATATTTTGTTGTCGCAATATATTTTAAGCAATGAGCGTAACTACTGCATCTCTTAAAGAAACAGCGACCAAAGCCATTAATAAAATCTAAAAAAGTTACTTCATTCTATCTTACTTACAAGCTTTTAAAGCACTTCTGTATAAGCCATTAATTCAACAATTAAAAAAATCATCTGGAAAGTCTCTCTTGCTCTAGCATAAATAACTATAATGTGTTTATAATGGAAGGTATGGATTTAGTGCTATTAATCCAAGTTCAAAGAAATCATTTTGAACAACTTTATTATTAATAATGAACCAATTAGATATATGACTTGATGAACCTTTAATTTTTGAAACTGAAAGGAAGTGCCTGTTTTTATGAGTATTAAGGATTATACAGAAGAACAAATTAGTGAAATGTCCATGCTTGAAGTGGGTTATGAACTTCTTGCTGAACAGAAGTCACCTGAAGAGTATCACGGGTTATTGAAGCGAGTAGGAGACATAAAGAACCTAAATGACGAGTTGCTGACAAACCGAATTTCCCATTTGTATACGGAAATGTCGGTAGATGGTCGATTCGTAAATATCGGTGACAACCGTTGGGGACTTCGTTCTTGGTATCCGTTTGATCAAACGGAAGAAGAACTTTCTCAAGCGGCAACAAAAGCTCGTAAGAAAAGAGCGAAGGATAAAGAAGAAGAAGATGACCACTTTGATGAAGATGCTATTGAAGTAGATGAATTCGAAGACCTGGAAGATGAGCTTGATGATCTTGCCAATGAAGATGATACAGACTTTGATGAGTTAGATGATGACGATGAGGAAGAATTCCCTGCAACCGGGGACGACAAAGATTTAGAAGACGATTCCGAAGAGTATTAAGAAATGAGGCACTTTCTATTTTATAGAGAGTGCTTTTTTTTGTGATAAGAATTTATAAAATTGGCAGCTATCTTTACGCCACGCGTGTCAAGGGAAAACCACCTCCTTTCGAGTAGCACCTACACGCATTACGTAGGTGCTACTCGGGGTGGCGAAAGATAATGCTGTATTTAATAAAAGACGGCTGTGCCGTTTTTCTTATGTGAAAGTCAGTCCCAGTATCTCGATAGAAATAAGGACGAACATAATTCAATCCATTTAGTTATTTTTATACTTCCTACACATAGGTTTAGTAGTGAAGTCGAATAAGACTGGAAAGGGATTGGTTTACTAATGACTAACGAGAAAAACAACCGAAATCGGAAAGAAAACGATAATTTCGTAAAAAAAACATCTCAAGAAACCACAGATCTTTTTGGCAATACTGTAGACTCTGCGGGGAGAATAATCAAATCCGTTTCAGGTGAAGGCGGACTTGTTGGGAAAACAACAGATGCCTCAGGACGAATCTTAAAAGGCACAGCAGGTAAAGCAAATAATGTTGTTGGAAAGACATCGGAAGCGCCTGGGAAAATGTATAGAAGTGTGACTAATAGAGGGAAAAAAAGGATTCGGAAAAATAACAATGTGATGGCGTTGACTTTTAAAAGAATAAGTCTAAAAAGGCGGCAGGGGCGAACCTTGCCGCTTCATTGATGAAAACAACCAGACTTAAAGTCTCTTTAATTACGGTTTGCAGTCATAAACGAGTAGAATGAGGCAGAAACAAACTTGACTTTTACCTGAAATCCGGCTAGAATCATTTTTGGGCTTCACAAAATCGTTTTATAAAATACTACTTAATATATAACCAAATCGAAAGCGCCCCCTGTCTGTTTACATGTGGACAAGGGGCCTTTTGTTTTTGTTTGAATAAAAGATAGCTATCAAGGTTGCTAAGCTACTTTAGCCGCTTTAGAACCACGCTCCATTGCGATATGCTCCTGTGTATTCTTCTTTCGAGAAACATTCCTTTCGCCTAAACGAATAGTGTTGGGCCACGAAGAAAATAATGAGTCGAAGAGAAGAGTTAACAGACCGAAATTCAAACGGATTTAACATCAAGTTACCCCAATAAAACACAAAGTGAGGAATAGACCATGTCAACGAAATATATTTTTGTCACAGGTGGAGTGGTGTCGTCATTAGGGAAAGGCATTACAGCTGCCTCTTTAGGGCGACTCCTCAAAAACCGAGGCTTGAAAGTTACCATCCAGAAATTTGATCCATATATCAACGTCGACCCTGGAACAATGAGTCCGTATCAACATGGTGAAGTGTTTGTTACAAATGATGGGGCAGAGACTGACTTGGATTTAGGACACTATGAGCGTTTTATCGACATTAATTTAGGTAAATTCAGTAACGTAACAACAGGCAAGATTTACTCTTCTGTTCTGAAGAAAGAACGTCGCGGAGACTATCTTGGTGGAACGGTCCAAGTTATCCCTCATATTACGAATGAAATTAAAGACCGCGTTTTTCAAGCAGCAAAAGAAGGCAGCCCAGACGTTGTCATCACTGAAATTGGTGGGACTGTCGGGGATATTGAGAGCTTACCTTTCCTTGAAGCGATTCGTCAAATCAAGAGTGATGTGGGCGCAGAAAATGTGATGTATATTCACTGTACCCTTATCCCTTATTTAAAAGCAGCCGGTGAAATGAAGTCGAAACCAACGCAGCACAGTGTGAAAGAGTTACGCAGTTTAGGCATTCAGCCAACCGTGATCGTTTTGCGAACAGAGCGACCTGTACCGGAGGAAATGAAAGATAAGATCGCTCTTTTCTGTGATATTGATCGACATGCGGTGATTGAAGCGGGCGATGCAGATACCCTGTATCAAGTGCCATTAGACCTTCAAGCGCAGAAATTCGATACATTCGTTTGTAATTATCTTAATTTAAAATGTAAAGAAGCAGATATGACCGAATGGAAAGCACTTGTAGAACAGGTTCAAAACTTAACGAAAAAAACACGCATCGCGCTCGTAGGGAAATACGTCGCGCTTCAGGATGCATACTTATCGGTTGCGGAAGCATTAAAGCACGCTGGTTACAAATACGATGCTGATGTGGAAATTGAATGGATCAATTCCGAGGAGGTCACGAAAGAAAATGTGGCTGAAAAGCTAGATGGCGTAAATGGTATTCTTATTCCAGGTGGTTTTGGTGATCGTGGAATCGAAGGTAAAATTGTTGCTCTCGAATATGCACGAGTAAACAAAGTCCCTATGCTCGGTATTTGTCTTGGTATGCAGCTGGCATCAGTGGAATTTGCTCGTAATGTATTAGGCTTAAAAGGAGCTAATTCTGCGGAACTGAATCCAGATACAAAGTATCCAGTCATTGATCTTCTTCCAGAACAAAAAGACATAGAAGATTACGGCGGAACATTACGTTTAGGACTTTATCCGTGTAAATTGCAAAAAGGTACGAAAGCTTTTGAAGCGTATGGGGAAGAAGTCGTTTATGAACGTCACCGTCACCGCTATGAGTTTAATAATGAATACCGCGAAAAAATGGAGAAGAAAGGCTTTGTTTTCTCTGGTGTTAGTCCGGATGGACGACTCGTTGAGATTGTTGAGCTAAAGGATCATCCTTATTATGTTGCTTCTCAATTTCACCCGGAATTCGTCTCTCGTCCAACACGGCCACAGCCTCTATTCAGAGAATTTATTAAAACAACATTAGGTGAAAAATAAAAAACTGGCCGGAAGAAAACCTCTTCCGGCCAGTTTTTTTTAAGAGATAATTTATAAAATTAGCAGCTATCTTTACGCCACGCGTGTCAAGGGGAAACCACCCTCCTTTCGAGTAGCACCTACACGCAGTACGTAGGTGCTACTCGGGGTGGCTTTAAAGATAACGCTGTATTTAATAAAAGACGGCTGTGCCGTTTTTCTTATTTTATTCATGTTCCTCAAGCATTTCTGCCACGGCAAAATAAAGCTGATAATAAATTTGAAGGGCAATCAGTAAATGAGGGTTACCAATTCGTGCGCCAGACTCCATAGGGACGAGTCCTTTGTCGACACCAGTAAAAAAGGCAAAATCACATGTGTCTATCCATGTCTGTGACTGATCACTATTTTCCTCAATGGTCTCATGAGAATAAATGGCGATAATGGAAACACTCGAATCTTTCACAATGTCAATGACGTCATTAGCCCAACTACTATGCTTTGACGGAGATACAATCACGAGTGTATCCATTTCCGAAAGTGTAATTTCTTTAGACCACCTTTTACTTCCGGATAAACCATCTGTACCAAAGCATGCTTGAGTAATAATTCCATCCATTTCTTTTTCTCCGGTCCAGTAGAGGTGACCGTCACTTACGATACTTTGCGCCATCACTCTTGCAGCATCTTCTAGTTCTTCTTCATAATCAATTAATTTATTAACTAACCCTTTTACTTGTGTATCAAATATTTTCAAGGGAACATCCTCCTTTGGAATTGGAACATTTCAATCTGATATTTTAGCGGTCAATTTTAAGTTTTACATAATATAAAACTCGGAGAAGCGAAAGCTGTCGACTCAAGGCGATTCGAGTCTATGTTCAAATTAAAAACAAAATCCATTAATTTAAGATAACTTATATTAAGTTTAAAGGACTAATATATTTTGCGAAAGGTTGGTTCTTTTTTCCCGGTAATTGTTAAAAAGTACAAAAAATTGCAGTGTTTCTCTATGTTTATAAACTTAACTGTGATAAAATCGTTACTATATACCTAATGTTGATGCATAATAGTACTAGATAAAGTGATGATTATCAAAAACTGAAAGAGGAATTGTCAAAGATTGAATAGAATTACTATAATAGCGAATTTATCACATATTTTTTATAAGTGTGCAACATGTTCTGATATAAATGAAGTGGTTATAGACGCGTTATCGAATAATTATATCATTTTTCTTAGAACCAATCTTAATAATGGATTTAAATAGGGGGGATTCAGTATGAATAAAAAACTACTGATAGTTGATGATCAATTTGGAATACGTGTGCTTTTAAAAGAAGTATTTGAGAAGGATGGTTATGAAACCTTCGATGCCTCTAATGGAAAACTGGCACTATCTATTATTAAGAAGGAACAACCGGATTTAGTTTTACTGGATATGAAAATTCCGGGGATGGATGGAATCGAGATTTTAAGGGAAATAACTAAACAAGAGCTTAAAGCGAATGTTATTATGATGACTGCATATGGAGAGTTAGAGATGATCAACGAAGCCAAAAGACTTGGTGCTTTAGAACATTTCTCCAAGCCTTTTGACATTGATGAAGTACGTACTCGAGTGCAAGATTTCTTTCAATATGAATTGTAAGTGAAAGCGATTTTTCAGATTTATGATAATATTCGCGTGAAAAACATGCTGTATGCTATAATGGGTTTGTGAGTCTACCTGACACAGATTTTTGCTATGGTGATGATATACATAGCTTTATTTACACAAACGTCCGAAGTGAACAAATGACAAGATGTTCCTGACTGAATGACTATCTTATTATTTGTATGCTTGTTTAGTGAACCATCCGTGCAGCGTAGACAAATCATGCACGTGAAAATTCTAAGGAGGAATACAAGAATGCCTTTAGTATCCATGAAAGAAATGTTAGAAACAGCAAAAGCGGAAGGTTATGGTGTTGGTCAATTCAACCTGAATAACCTTGAATTCACACAAGCAATTTTACAAGCTGCAGAAGAGGAACAGTCTCCAGTTATTTTGGGAGTTTCCGAAGGTGCTGCTCGTTATATGGGTGGATTCCACACAGTTGTAACAATTGTAGAATCATTAATGGCTGAATACGATACAACAGTTCCTGTTGCTATCCATTTAGACCATGGTTCAAGTTTTGAGAAGTGTGTAGAAGCGATGTATGCAGGTTTCACTTCTGTTATGATCGATGGCTCTCATTTCCCATTAGCTGAAAACATTGCTGTTACAAAGAAAGTTGTAGAGGTTGCACATACTCTAGGAATTTCTGTAGAAGCTGAACTTGGCCGCATTGGTGGACAAGAAGATGATCTTATTGTTGATGACGCTGAAGCAGCATATGCAATTCCTGCTGAGTGTGACGAATTAATCCGTGCAACAAACGTTGACTGTTTTGCACCTGCATTGGGTTCTGTACACGGACCATACAAAGGAGAACCTAACCTCGGTTTCGACCGTATGGAAGAGGTTTCTAAATTAACTGCTGTACCACTCGTACTTCACGGTGGAACTGGAATTCCAACGAAGGATATTAAGCGTGCTATTTCCTTAGGTACTGCTAAGATTAATGTAAACACAGAAAGCCAAATCACTTCTGCGAAAGCTGTTCGGGAAGTTTTAGCTGAAAAGCCGGAACTTTTTGACCCACGTAAATACATGGGACCAGCAAGAGATGCTATCAAAGCAACTGTTATTGGTAAAATGCGCGAGTTTGGTTCTTCTAACAAGGCTTAATTAGTTTATAAAAGGGTTGTCGCTCTTGAAAGAGAGCGACTTCCTTTACATGAAAAAAGAAAGCGTTATCACTAGGGAGGGGAAGAGAATGAAATTTTTTCTGGATACGGCGAACCTTGATGAGATAAAACAAGCGCACGAGCTAGGAGTTCTTGCTGGAGTTACTACGAACCCATCACTTGTAGCGAAAGAGGGCATTAATTTTCATGATCGATTACGAGAGATTACGAGTCTTGTATCAGGTTCTGTCAGTGCGGAGGTAATTGCCTTGGATGCTGAGGGAATGATTAGTGAAGGGAAAGAACTGGCAGCTATTGCCCCGAATATAACAGTGAAAGTTCCAATGACTTTGGAAGGATTAAAAGCTGTTCGGACGTTCAGCGAACTTAATATCAAAACGAATGTGACGCTTGTATTTTCAGCTAATCAGGCATTATTAGCTGCACGTGCAGGGGCCTCCTATGTATCGCCATTCCTTGGAAGACTTGATGACATCGGGCATAACGGTATCGAACTTATTAGCACAATTTCTGAGATGTTTGATATCCATGGAATCGCCACGGAAATCATCGCAGCCTCCATTCGCCATCCTCAACATGTCACAGAATCTGCGATGAACGGTGCTCATATAGCAACTGTCCCACTAAAAGTCATTGAGCAAATGGTGAAACACCCACTCACGGATAGTGGAATTGAAAAGTTTCTTGCAGATTGGAATAACGCAACGAATAAATAGATAGGTTTACCTTCATTTAAAAACGTGAATAGGAAATAGAGGGGCACCTTGAGAAAGGTGCCTTTCCCTATCTTCAAGTTTAGGGTAAAATGAAACCGTGTTAAAAAGAAAATTATTAATTATTCGAAAAAACCTTGTCTAATAGTATAGTACATCGTGTAGAATGGAAAGAAAGACTAACTAGAGTTGATTTTTAACCGAACTCAGTGTATCGCAGAAGGGAAGCTGTTTTATGGATAAACTATTGATAGAAGGCGGGCATCCACTTGAAGGAACCGTTCAAATCAGTGGAGCGAAAAATAGTGCAGTTGCACTTATACCTGCGGCGATCTTAGCCGATTCAACTGTGACAATAGATAATTTACCTGATATTTCCGACGTCGGAACGTTGGCGGATTTACTGGAGGAAATCGGGGGGAAAACAGAATTAGAGGATGACACCCTAGTGATTCACCCGGAGAATATGTTTGCAATGCCTATTCCTAATGGAAAAGTGAAGAAGTTACGTGCTTCCTACTATATGATGGGAGCCATGTTAGGCAAATTCAAGAAAGCTGTCATTGGTCTGCCAGGTGGCTGTAACTTAGGCCCGCGTCCAATTGACCAGCACATTAAAGGTTTTGAAGCTTTAGGCGCTAAAATTTCTAATGAGCATGGTGCCATTTATTTGCAGGCTGACGAGCTTATTGGAGCCAGAATTTATCTGGATGTGATTAGTGTTGGTGCGACAATCAATATAATGTTAGCCGCAGTAAAAGCAAAAGGTCAAACGATCATAGAAAATGCTGCAAAAGAGCCGGAGATTATCGATGTAGCAACACTGCTTACAAGCATGGGAGCTAATATAAAAGGTGCGGGAACAAACGTCATAAGAATTGACGGTGTTGACGAACTTTTCGGATGCAGACATTCGATTATTCCAGATAGAATTGAAGCGGGTACATACATGATTATGGCGGCAGCTGTAGGCAAAGGGGTGACAGTTGATAATGTAATTCCAATGCACCTTGAGTCTTTAAGTTCAAAACTTAGAGAAATGGATGTCGTTGTAGAAGCAGGGGATGACTCGATCTATATCGAAAGTAAACCTACACTGGATCCTGTTGATATTAAGACACTTGTATATCCGGGCTTCGCTACAGATTTACAGCAACCATTTACAAGTTTGTTAACGAAATCAGTAGGAGCAAGCATGGTAACAGATACCATTTATAATGCCAGATTCAAGCATATTGATGAGCTTCGCAGAATGGGAGCCTCGATAAAAGTTGAAGGGCGTACGGCACTGGTCAATGGTGGCTCTACGCTACAAGGAGCAAAAGTGAGAGCGAGTGATTTGCGTGCCGGGGCTTCCCTTGTTGTAGCGGGTCTCATGGCCGACGGCATAACAGAAATTACTGGTGTCGACCATATCGATCGTGGTTATGCATCTTTAGAGGAAAAATTGAAGGGATTGGGCGCAAAAATCTGGCGCGAAACCTTAACAGAAGAAGAAGTAGAGGAAGAAATTAGAAGCTCTTAACAAAAACCAAGCGGCTTTTGTTTAAATTAGTTCCTAACCCAGGATAGTTGAAAAGCTCGATGTAGCGAAGGCGTTGCCCACGGAAGGCAACCTCCTGGAGCGGATTCGAGCTTCTCTATTCAATGAAAACGACAATCTCTAAAAAACCGATAATTTTATAAATTCTTATCTTGTGAGAAAAACGCATAGCCTCTCTTACTTAAAATAGCTGCTTTCGTAAATCTTGTTCCTTTTGTACTTCACGGGGATGAGGCAAGCAATGTTAACGGAAAAACCTGATTTCCTAATCGTTAAAGCGAATTTGATTATTCTTGAACGAAGGTTACTTTCAGCGGAATTAGAAATTAGGCCCTTGTCTTCTAAGGAAATCTGTGCTTAGATAAGGGGTATGCAAGAAATAATGAACGACACCGTTATTTTCCCAATAGGAACGAATCAAATTTTACCTCAGGTTGCTTCAATTCTAACTTCTGATTTAACACCCTCATAAAATCAATATTACAATATGCTATTTTCAATATAATCAGATGAAGACGGTATTTCGAATCCTTATTAAATTGTGCAAAACGAATAAAGAAAAGGTGTGATCGCATGGGCGTTACGTTAACTGAAATGGAGCATATGAAGCTCAAAGAATTATATGTATTGGCGAAGGAACACAAAGTTTCTTACTATAGTACATTATCCAAAAAAGAGCTTATGTTTGCTATCTTTAAAAAGCAAGCCGAAAATGAAGACCTCATGTTTATGGAGGGTGTATTAGACATTGTTAGTCAGGAAGGGTTTGGTTTTTTAAGATCAAATACTTATAAACCCAGCTCCCAGGACATTTATATTTCCGCATCACAAATTAGGCGTTTTCAATTACGGAATGGGGACCGCGTATCAGGAAAGGTACGTAAGCCTAAAGAAAATGAACGTTATTACGGACTTTTGCAAGTAGCAGCAGTTAACGGGGAAGACCCGGAAAAGGCAAGTGAAAGACCTCATTTCCCTCAATTGACACCACTTTATCCAGATAGAAAACTAACACTGGAAAATCAACCATCGATGATCGCATCCCGAGTTGTTGATATGATTTCACCAGTTGGTTTCGGTCAACGCGGACTTATTGTTGCTCCCCCAAAAGCCGGTAAAACCTTGTTGCTTAAAGAAATAGCGAGCAGTATCGCGGAAAATCATCCCGATATGGAATTGATCGTTCTGCTCATTGATGAACGTCCAGAGGAAGTAACAGATATGGAGCGTTCTGTAAAAGGAGAAGTTGTCAGTTCAACATTTGATGAATTGCCGGAAAACCACATCAAAGTGGCGGAATTAGTACTCGATCGAGCGATGAGACTTGTTGAAGCTAAAAAAGATGTCGTTATCCTCATGGATAGTATTACGCGTCTGGCAAGAGCATACAACCTCACAGTACCGCCAAGTGGGCGTACGTTATCCGGTGGTATTGATCCAGCTGCTTTCCACCGTCCAAAACGTTTCTTTGGTGCCGCACGTAATATTGAAGAGGGTGGAAGCTTAACGATCCTGGCTACAGCACTTGTCGAAACGGGTTCTCGCATGGATGACGTTATTTATGAGGAATTCAAAGGAACAGGTAATATGGAGCTTCATCTAGACCGTAAGCTAGCAGAGCGTCGTATCTATCCAGCCATCGATATCCGCAGATCAAGTACACGTCGTGAAGATTTACTTTTACCGAAGGCGCAGGTTGAAAATCTTTGGGCAATTAGGAAAACGATGAATGATTCGTCTGAATTCCTTGAGCGATTCTTGAAAAAAGTGAAAGATACGAAAACAAACGATGAATTCTTCGACACATTTGAGAAAGAAAAGGCATCGAAACCACGAGCACGCCAGACCTGAATTTAGCCACCTAGGTGAAAGTGCAGAGAAGTAAGTAGTAAACTAAACGCGTTTAAGACACTGAAAACGTTAGAGAAGAAATGGAACGTGTTAGAGTGGTAAATGATCATGTTAACCGTTCATTCGACCACGAAAGCGCAGGAAAAAACTTCAAAACACTTTTTCCTAAAAACAACAGTTGCATTATAGTCAATCTGTTGATATAATTTCGTAATGTGTGATACTGTAACTCTGTTTCGAAAGATTCAGGGCGGAAGGAGATGAAAAGCATGAAACAAGATATTCACCCAAATTACCAAAAAGTTGTATTCAAGGACACAAGCTCAGGCTTCATGTTCTTAACTGGTTCAACTAGAGGTTCCAAAGAGACAATTGAGTGGGAAGACGGCAACACGTACCCACTTCTAACAGTCGAAGTTAGTTCGGATTCTCACCCATTCTACACTGGTAAACAGAAGTTTGCTGATGCAGGTGGACGTGTCGATAAATTCAAGAAAAAATACGGCATGTAATAGTATCCAAATAGGATTATCAAAACAGGCAAGAATTCTCTTGCCTGTTTTCTTATGTATAAATTGAAATACTAGTCCGGATCAGAAGCTGTTTTCAGACTAAATAAAACACTCCCTGATGTAAATACTAGGGATGTATTTGCAATGGCGAACTCTTACGAAACATGGAGCCAGGCTAGACCCCGCAAAGCTTAGCTTGATGAGGCTTGCCTTGATAGGGAAACAAAAAAACAAACAGATCGACTTATTTCTCAAAAAGCCATTGTATTCGAAATCATAGAAGCACTATAATAGAGAAGTCATCTATTTATAAAAGCACTTTTAATATAGAATTTAATTTTTGAATAATATAATTTGTTTAAGTTTTTAAATGAGATGATTGAGATCGAAAAGAACGGGAGAGTCGTATATGAATTTAACGAGGAGAGAAGGATGGCTTGAAGTAGTTTGCGGGAGCATGTTTTCCGGAAAGTCGGAAGAACTGATTCGCCGCGTTCGCCGTGCTAGCTACGGTCGCCAAAAAATCCAAGTGTTCAAGCCTAAAATGGACAATCGATATGCTGAAAAAGAGGTCGTATCTCATAACGGGACAACAGTTTACGCAGTACCGATCCAACAATCCGCCGAGATCTTAGATTTACTTGAAAAAGGCACACAGGTTGTTGCCATAGATGAAGTGCAATTCATGGACGAAGAAGTAGTTAACGTGGTCCAGCATCTTGCCGACGAAGGGATAAGAGTTATCGTAGCAGGACTAGACCAGGATTTCAGGGGCGAACCATTTGCTCCAGTACCAATCCTGATGTCTCTAGCTGAGACAGTAACAAAACTTCAGGCTATTTGCCTCTCATGCGGATCGCCAGCAAGTCGCACGCAGCGACTAATTGATGGCAGACCAGCCTCTTATGACGATCCAATTATCTTAGTAGGTGCATCAGAGGCGTATGAACCGCGCTGCCGCCACTGCCACGAAGTCCCGGGACACCCGGCACTCGAAAGCATCAAACAAAAAACAACAGCTGCATCGAAATCATAACATTGAAAGTCTACCTGAAATG
>NZ_JBIMEV010000054.1:0-29853 GCF_051262595.1 Salipaludibacillus sp. CF4.18 | reverse complement strand
CTGACCCCTTAAAAATTAATCATGTAAGAAAAACGGCATAGCCGTCTTTTATTAGATACAGCGTTATCTTTCGCCACCCCCGAGTAGCACCTACGTAGTGCTTGTAGGTGCTACTCGGGGGTGGTTTTCCCTTGACACACGTGGCGTAAAGATAGCTGTCAACTTATAAATTCTTAACTTGCAAAAAAAGCTAGTAACTTTTCGTCACTAGTTTATAGAAGCCCGTCTTTTTCATTTTGCATTTGTTCTTTTGTACGGATGACTTGCATTGGATTCCCACCAACAAAAGCCCCGGCAGGCACGTCCTTATTAACAAGGGTACTGGCTGAAACGATGGCACCGTCCCCAATCGTTACACCTGGTAGAATGGTCGAATTTGCACCGATCATGACATTGTCCCCGATGATGACGTCCCCGAGACGATATTCTTTAATGAGGTATTCATGAGCAAGTATCGTAGTGTTATAGCCGATCACGGAGTTTTTCCCAATCGAGATCTTTTCAGGAAACATGACGTCCATCATTACCATCAGTGCTACAGCAGCTTTGTCACCGACTTCCATCCGTAAAAAAGTTCGATAAAGCCAATTTTTAAACGAAAGAAAAGGAGTATAACGCGCGAGTTGAATGACAACAAAGTTTTTAGCCACCTTGAAAAAAGGCACTGTCTTATACACTTGCCATAATGAATTTGCTTCTTCCACAGCATGTCTCGTTGTGTTACGCCCCATAGCCTTATACCCTTCTTTCTCTGACCATTTTGAAAGTCACATTATTTTGGTACTCCGAGATAATCTAATAAATCCGTCATTTCCTCAAGCATCACATCTGGATGGAAACTTGCTAGGTGGGCTCGTCCTTTTATACTCCAGGCCACTCCGGCAGTTTGGGTACCCGTGTTCTGACCACCAAGGATATCATGTTCACTATCACCAACCATTATTGCTTTTTCCGCCGTTGAGTCCAGCTGTTGCAAAGCCAGATTCAATGGTTCCGGATCAGGTTTATAGTTAGAAACTTCATCAATCGATACAACGACATTGAAGTACTTCTCTAACCCCATCAACTTCAAGCCTTTTAATGCTGTGTCGCGACGTTTCGTCGTGACAATTGCCAGTTTATACCCTTGTTGCGACAGAACTTCTAATGTTTCTACGACTCCTTGGTACTCGCTGACAAGATCATCATGGTTTTCAAGATTAAACGTGCGATATGTATGTGTCATTTCTTCTACTCTACTTGCATCAAGATTCGTAAAGGTTTCCGATAACGGAGGTCCTATGAACGAGATAACGTCCTCGCGCTGGTATTTACCTGGGTAATAGGCATCCATCGTATGTAAAAAGGAAGCTACGATTAAATCAATCGTATTTATCAGTGTTCCGTCAAGATCAAACAATATCGTGTCAATTTTTTTTGTAACGTTGGTGTCCGTCGTCAATTTAAATCATCCTATCTTTTTTATTCCTTTATCTCGTTTTTATGATGATGCCTTTTACTATACAAACAATGCGAAACTTGCGCCTGTGACGAGAACCACAGGCGCGGATTTTCGCCCTTCTAAGCAGTACGGGAACCATATTAGTTGTTAGAATGGGAATACGTCGAAGCTGTTGAAGTTTCATCGGCATTCCTTTTTTTATCTAGCCGATTCCAAACAATTGCCACAGCAATCGTAAGAAGAATTGCCGTTACTAGCCTGACAAGAAATAACGGCCATAGAGGAATTCCTAAAGGTATAAAAATCAATGTATCTTCCACTACCGCGTGACAAGCTACGAGAAAAATAAAGACTAAATAGAGGTCCTTCTTTTTTACCCCATCCTCTTTCACAGCTTGAATCATAACCCCGGCTCCATAGGCCAAACCAAAAGTGAGACCTGCTGCCAGCGTCGTAGAAGTATTCGGGTGAATTCCGAGCATTCTTGTAAATGGCGTCATCCACTTGGAAAAGACAGGAAGCCACTTTAAGTCTTTCATCACTTGAATGAAAATCATAATCGGGATAACTATTGCGGCTAACTGGAGAATACCAATCACTGCACTTTCCATTCCATAAAGTGCAATAGCACCATACCCCTCTATCGACTCGGTCCCATCCGATGGAACGAAGCCGAAGCTTGCTCGTTCTCCTCCACCTTGCCAAACTAGATTTATTACCCATGCAGACAGTAAGGCTAAACCGATTCGTACAAGCAATACCACCCATATTTTTAATCCAACCTGTTTTGCTACAGCAGATTCAACGAATAAGTTATGAGAAAATGAAAGCATTACTGCTAATATAAATACCTCTTTCACGGTTAAATCCATCGTGAGCATGGCACCAATTGCGGCATATAAATTGAGCATATTCCCCAAGACAACAGGAATCGCTGCTTCTCCTGACAACCCTATAAGGTTCATAAATGGTGATAAAACTCGAACCAACCAGTCCATCACAACTGTCTGTCCTAGCATCGTAATGAATAATGTAATAGGAAAAATAATTCTACCTAGCTTCCATGTGGTTAGGAGACCCGTTCTCAACCCTTGTTTAAATGTATTCCTATTCATTTAAAGCCTCCTTTCATCACCATGGATAGAGCTACTTTTTCTTCTTTTTATTTTTTTGTCCCGTTGAATGTTTCTTCACGGTTTTCTCTTTCGGCTCCTCGTCAAGGTACCTTGCCTCTGCTAACCCTTTTTTCCGGCGATAAACAATAAGGATGATACCACCTATTACGGTGATAATCGAAACAACCTGGGCTGTTTTAAGCACTCCAAAAATCAATAAGTAGTCCGTTCGGATCCCTTCAATGAAAAATCTTCCTACCGAATACCAAATAGCGTATGTTATAAAAAGTTCACCACGGCGTAGATTAACCCGTCTCAACGAGAGTAACAGAATAACCCCTGCTAAATTCCAAATAGATTCATATAAAAAAGTAGGTTGATAATAAGCACCATTAATAAACATTTGGTCAATAATGAAGTTCGGCAACATCATATTTTCCAAGAAGCTTCTGGAGACCTCTCCTCCATAGACCTCCTGATTCATGAAATTACCCCAGCGACCAATTGCCTGACCTAACAGAATACTTGGCGCAGTAATATCAAGAATCTTCCATAGAGACACTCCTTTGTATTTCGCAAAAATTGCTCCAGTCACAATGGCACCGATTAGTCCACCATGAATGGCAAGGCCACCCTCCCAAATTGCAAAAGCACTCATTGGGTCATCTGCATAATTCTCCCAACGGAAAATCACATAATATAGCCTTGCGCCAATGATAGCCGCAGGCAAGGCAAACATCAGCAAATCTGCTAGCATATCATCAGGCATGCCTCGCTTTTTCATCTCCCTGTTTGCCAACAAATAACCTAAAAATGCTCCTAAACCGATTAACACTCCATACCAATAAACTGGGATGGGCCCCAACTGAAACGCAATGCGGTTCATTGGCTCAATGGTTCCTACTATCATACATACACCTCGTTTTTTAAACTACCACAAATATATAAGGGGAATAAGCAACAATTACTCCTCCTTCTACGATGATCGAGGTAGTTATTCTCTCTTTTTATAATGTCTCTGTCTATCGAATAGAATATCATAAGTAAAGAAACAACACCTAGAGAGAAGCATGCTGTCGTCTGAAATCCTTCTATCTGAAGAGTATGCTCAGATATCTTCTTTTAAAATTCTTCTTTATCGCCTTCTTCAATGACATGGGACAAGCGCTCTGAGAATTGTTCTGCTGCGTTAATTCCCATTCGCTTCAAACGGAAGTTCATGGCAGCTACTTCAATAATAACAGCTAAGTTTCTTCCAGGTCGCACTGGAACGGTTAGTTTAGGAAGGTCTGTATCAAATATTTTGATTGTATCTTCGTCTAATCCTAAGCGATCATATTGCTTTTTCTGGTCCCAGGTTTCTAAATCTATTGCCAAACCAATTCGTTTATAGTTTCGAACGGCACCAGCTCCAAATAAAGTCATGACGTTAATAATTCCTAAACCGCGAATTTCCAAAAGGTGTCTAATCAGATCCGGAGCTCGTCCCACCAAGACACCGTCGTGCTCCTGGCGTATTTCTACCGAATCATCAGCTACAAGCCGGTGTCCTCTTCTTACAAGGTCAAGTGCCGTTTCACTTTTACCTACACCGCTCGAACCAGTGATCATGACACCGATACCGTAAATATCGATTAAAACGCCATGAATAGCTGTCATTGGAGCTAAGTGGCTTTCTAAAAACGTTGTAAGTTGACTACTTAAACGCGTTGTTGTTAACGGAGAAGATAATATTGGCATGCCTACAGCATCTGCTGCAATAATTAAATTCTCTGGAGCATCCATTCCTCTTGATAAAATAATCGCGGGTGTATCATATGTACAAAGCCGCTCCATTCGGTCCTTTTGTTCCGCTGCTGATAGTTCTGAATAAAACGTCATTTCTGTTTTCCCAAGTAATTGAATCCGTTTCGCCGGGTAATATGTAAAATAGCCTGCCATTTCCATACCAGGTCTTGAAATGTCGCTCGTAGTAATCGAACGATATGCTACTTCGTCTTCATTATTTAATATTTTAAAGTCAAATTCCTTTATCAATTGCTTTGTGCTTACTTCTGCCATAATGTGTTGCCTCCTTTGATGTATAAAGATCGAATCGTGACTTATATACTTTTATATTACTCTCATTTTAGCATACTCATTTTGAGAGCGTTATAAAATTTTACAGAATCATCCTATGGCTCTTTATTATTACCAAGGGCTTACATCCTATGTTTTTTATCAAAAAAGCTTTGGTTGATGGAAGGTTGGTTTTTAAAGAGAAACTTTACCCGTGGATAGCTTCAGCCCATAGCGAATTCGAGTACCTCTGTCCGAAGGGAAACACAATCTCTAAAAAAAAATCCTTCAAGAACAATGTCTCAAAGAATTTCTTTTAGTTATTTATTTTGTTCCATGACACAGAGCATTACCTCTTTGTTACCGGATCAACAATAAACGAATGAATCAATGCACTAAGAATCGCAAATATCACCGCGGCAAGCAGTGCCATGCCAAATCCTTCAATAACAAAACTATCTCCCATAATCGCTTGCGTAAGCATTAATGTGATGGCATTGATCACAAACAAAAATAATCCAAGCGTCATGACAGTAATCGGAAGGGTAAAAACAATTAAAATAGGTTTTACGATAAGATTAAATAGAGCCAAAATAAAACTTGCCAGCAAGGCCGCTCCAATACTAGCTACCTCAAATGACTGAAAAAAAGCGCTAATGATTAATAATACTGCTGCATTTACGAGTAATTGTACGAGCCAGCTCATTAAGAGCTCACTTCTGCTTCATTTGGAATCACAAACATACCGATGAGATAGGCAAGAATAATCCCTGCATTTAACGGGATGATCAGTAGAAGAAACACAATTCTTACGACAGTAGAGTCCATACCAAAATAATTGCCAATGCCTCCACATATCCCTGCAAGTTTACGGTCATGATTTGATCGAAGTAATTTTTTCATTTTCTATAACGCTCCTTCCGTTCCAGCTTACTATCGCTCTTAATTTTTTATGGAGATAGCACCTGTAGTCGCTTCTGCTTCAATATAGAAATGAGCTTCTTGATTTTTATTCGCTAAAAAAGTCATTTTCTTACTTGCAAAGTCTTTTTTCTCATCGATTACAGTCAATTCCGGCAAATCACATTGGATACCGCCAACTGTAGTTTTTAACTCGCCCTCTGTTTTTACATTATCGGGCACGGTAACTTCAACACTGCCAGTGGCTGTTTTTATATATGCTCGTGCGCTCTCAGGCTCCAGTAACGTATAATAAACGGTACCATTTAGTGTTTCCCCGTCAAAGTCACCCTTAGCTGTTTTAATGGCAATCGTCCCATTCACTGTTTTTGTATCACAATGATCAGCTTCTAGTCGGGAAACAGAGATCGTTCCATTCACTGTTTCCAGCCTGACATCCTTCGCTTCAATCTCTTCAAAATTAATACGCCCATTTACAGTTTTAGCTTCCAAGCTCTGTACGGACACATTTTCCCCAGATATTTTACCGTTAAACGCATAAAATTGAATTTTCTTTAGATTATGTTTCGGTACATACACTGTCGCGTTTACTTTCATTGATTTTTTCTTCGCGTGTAAACGTAGTTTATCATCGTTTAAACTAAAACCAGCTTCGTCAAGAAATACTCTTCGTGCCTCATCCGTATCTGACACCTTATACACCTTAACATTACATTCAACACGTACGTCGTCTTCCTCCCATGGTCGGAAAACAATACTGCCATTCTCTATATGAATATCAATATCTTCTACAGTTATATTTTTTTCTTGGAAAATATGCTGAACTTCAACAGAAGAACCAAAATTAAAATCAAGATCAAACTCTTTTATTTTGTGCACGGCATCTTCAACAAATTCTGAAAATCTACTAGCAAATGTCGTGATTTTCTCCCCCGTCTTTCGATAACCTTGAGCATCCCAATTAACATCCTTGGACATATAATGATCTGTTTCTTTTTTATTTGCCTCAGGGTCCTTTTTAAATTTACCTGTGTTGCTGTGAGGTCCTCTTCGTTCATATCTTGAGCGTTTCTCTTTCTTGTCAGAGTCAGGGGATTTTTTTTCAGTTGGCTCATCTCTCATTGCTTGCAGTAACTGCAACCCTTCCTCTGCTGTAATCTTACCATCTTCAATCATTTTCAAAACCATTTTACGTTCTTCCATTGTAATCTGCCTCCTTCAAGTTTTGCTTAACGATATTTTTCACTAAACCATACACAGTTAAACTTAGTATCAAAACACTTATGAAAGACTTGTGAAGTTTCTGGTTCATCGCTGGATGATGTATTATCTTGTTATTAGTATAACGGATGAAAGGTATAAGAGGTTTCAAAACAACCGAATTAATTGCGTAAAACTTCGGGATTAAATGCACACTTGTTTACTATTTATCTTTAACATTATTTACATCAGACCAGGTGCTGCGATCTAGTTCAAAAACCCGAGTACCTTTTTCAAATGGGCACCCGGGTTCTCTTCATTTTTACACAGAAGCACTTTCTTTTTCTTTCATCCTGATGTCCATTCGCTTCCGCTCACGTTCAAGGATTGGTTTTAAATACTGTCCTGTATATGATGCTTTAACTTTCGCTACTTCTTCTGGAGTTCCTTGAGCAACTAGCTTACCACCTTTGTCGCCACCTTCAGGCCCCAAATCAATGACATGATCCATCGTTTTTATCACATCTAAATTATGCTCAATGACAAGTACTGTATCTCCGTTTTCAACAAGTCGCTGAAGCACCTTTAACAAACGGTCAATATCATGCACATGAAGACCTGTCGTTGGCTCGTCTAAGATGTATAAAGTTTTCCCGGTAGATCTGCGATGCAGCTGAGATGCTAGTTTAACTCGTTGTGCTTCCCCTCCGGATAAAGTTGTAGCTGGTTGCCCCAACTTCATGTAACCCAGACCTACATCAAAAAGAGTCTGGACCTTTCTTTTAATTCTAGGAATGTTTTCAAAAAATTGAACGGAGTCTTCCACTGTCATGTCCAATACATCGGATATATTTTTCCCTTTATAAAGTATTTCTCTCGTTTCACGGTTATAGCGTTTGCCATTACACTCTTCACACGGAACATAGACATCCGGTAAAAAATGCATTTCAATTTTAATAATCCCATCTCCGCGGCACGCTTCACAACGACCACCTTTGACATTAAAACTAAAGCGTCCCTTTTTATAGCCACGAACTTTAGCTTCATTCGTCATTGCAAACACATCACGAATATCATCAAAGACACTCGTATACGTTGCCGGATTAGAGCGAGGGGTTCGTCCTATCGGTGATTGGTCAATATCGACCACTTTTTCTAAATGTTCAATACCTTCAATTTTCTTCACCTTCCCAGGCTTGGTTTTCGCCGTGGTAAGTTTCTGAGCAACAGCCCGATATAAAATATCATTTATTAGCGTACTTTTTCCGGAACCGGATACACCAGTCACAGCAAGTAGTACACCTAATGGAATATCGACATTTGTTTTTTGTAGATTGTTCTCTTCAGCACCTCTAATGGAGAGCATGCGACCATCAGAAACTCGTCGTTCTGCCGGAAGAGCAATAAATTTCTTACCAGATAAGTATTGTCCTGTTAAGGAGTTCTCATCATCCATAACTTCCTGTGGTGTACCAGTGGAGCAAATATATCCTCCATGAACACCGGCGCCAGGGCCAATATCAATAAGATGATCTGCAGCTAGCATCGTGTCTTCATCGTGCTCGACAACAATCAATGTATTACCAAGATCACGCATTTTTTCTAACGTTGCGATCAATCGGTTGTTGTCCCTTTGGTGAAGACCGATCGACGGCTCATCCAGAATGTATAATACACCCATCAGTGAAGAACCTATCTGTGTCGCCAAACGTATCCGCTGGGCCTCTCCACCTGACAAAGTTCCCGCCGCCCGTGAAAGTGTTAAGTATTCCAAGCCTACATTTAATAAGAAACCGAGTCGTTCCTCAATTTCCCGAAGAATCATTCTTGCAATCGTCATGTCTTTATCCGACAGTTCCAGCTTTTCAAAAAATACTTTCGCATCCTTCACAGATAAATCTGTTATTTTTCCAATATGCTGATCTGCTATTTTAACAGACAATGCTTCTTTCGTTAGTCGATTTCCTTTACACGTTGGACAAGGCTTTTGGGCCATAAAACCTTCCATTTGTTCACGAATATAATCTGATCCCGTTTCCCGGTATCTTCGAGTAATGTTTTCCATGACCCCTTCAAAATAAATCTCTTTTTCACGCACACGACCAAATTCATTTTCATAGCGGAAGAAAATCTTATCTTTTCCGCTTCCGTACAATATTTTGTTTAATTGCTCTTTAGGTAGGTGTTCTACGGGAACATCCATATCAATCCCGTAATACTCGCATACACTCGCAAGAAGAGACGGGTAGTATTGAGAGCTTGTCGGCTTCCATGCTGCGATCGCATTGTTCTTTAACGACAATGCAGGATCAGGAATAACGAGTTCTAAATCTACTTCTAATTTTAGTCCTAAGCCATCACATGAAGCACAAGCTCCAAAAGGACTATTAAATGAAAACATGCGTGGTTCTAATTCTCCTATAGAAAAACCACAATGAGGACATGCATGTTTTTGACTAAATAAAAGTTCTTCTTCACCAATTACATCCACAGTTACTCTGCCATCGGCTAAGTTCAATGCCGTCTCCATAGAATCTGCCAGACGGGTTTCCACTCCCTCTTTAATGACAATCCGATCAATCACAACTTCAATACTATGTTTCTTATTTTTTTCTAATTCTATTTCATCGGAAGTTTCATGCATTTCACCATCGACGCGAATACGAACATAACCTTGCTTTTTAATATCTTCCAATACTTTTGTATGCGTTCCTTTACGTCCTGAAACGATTGGTGCAAGGATTTGCATTTTTGTTCGCTCTGGATACTTTGTCATTTGATCGACCATTTGCTGCACGGTCTGAGAGCTAATTTCAATGCCGTGATTAGGACATATAGGTTTACCTACGCGAGCATAGAGTAATCTTAAATAATCATAGATCTCTGTTACCGTACCTACAGTAGAACGAGGATTTTTACTCGTAGTTTTCTGATCGATAGAGATCGCCGGGGAAAGGCCTTCGATTGCATCAACATCAGGCTTATCCATTTGCCCCAAAAATTGGCGTGCATACGCTGAGAGAGATTCAACATAACGTCTCTGCCCTTCTGCGTATATCGTGTCAAAGGCAAGGGAGGATTTCCCTGAACCAGACAATCCCGTCATCACAACGAGTTTATCTCGTGGTATCGTGACATCTATATTTTTTAAATTATGGGAGCGTGCTCCCTTTACAACTAAATTATCTAGAGCCATTTATCAATCTCACCCTTCTGCTTTCAATTCAATAACGACATCCCGTAATTCAGCTGCTCGTTCGAAGTCGAGATTTTTGGCAGCTTCTTTCATTTCTTTCTCCATTCGTTGAATCACTTTCTCACGGTCTTTTTTACTTAATTTCTGAGAAGGAGCTTTCGTGAATGCATCATATGATTCTACTTCTTCTGCTGCATACGTCGCTTGAATCAAGTTTGGAATTGCTTTTTGTATTGTTTTAGGGGTAATCCCATGTTTTTCGTTGTGTGCCTTTTGAATCTCGCGACGACGCTGAGTTTCCTCAATCGCAATATTCATCGATCTCGTTATTTTATTAGCATACATAATAACGTGTCCGTTCGAATTTCTAGCCGCACGCCCTATTGTTTGTATAAGAGGACGTTCTGCTCGAAGAAATCCTTCTTTGTCAGCGTCCAGAATCGTGACAAGCGAAACTTCCGGAATATCCAGTCCTTCCCTCAACAAGTTAATCCCTACAAGTACATCAAACTGACCTTGCCTGAGCTCACGGATAATTTGAATTCGGTCCAATGTTTTAATATCGGAATGAATGTATTTTACTTGAATTCCTACTTCCTTCAAGTAATCTGTTAAGTCTTCTGACATTTTTTTAGTTAATGTCGTCACTAGGACGCGTTCTCCTCTTTCTTTTCGCAATCGAATTTCCTCGATCATATCATCAATCTGACCTTCTATAGGTCTCACATCTATTGTAGGGTCTAATAATCCTGTCGGACGAATAATTTGTTCGATCATTTGTGGACAATGCTCTATTTCAAACGGTCCCGGTGTAGCCGAAACAAAAATGGTTTGATTAATATGTTTTTCAAATTCATCGAATTTCAGAGGCCGGTTATCCTTCGCTGACGGAAGACGAAATCCGTGGCTGACAAGGACTCCTTTTCGAGCCTGATCCCCATTATACATTCCTCTAACTTGAGGAAGTGTCACGTGAGACTCATCAACGATAATTAGAGAATCCTTCGGAAAATAGTCTAACAATGTATACGGAGTTGCGCCTGGCTCACGAAACGTCAAATGTCTCGAGTAGTTCTCAATCCCGGAGCAATAACCCATCTCATGCATCATTTCTATATCGTAGCGTGTTCGTTGTTCAAGACGTTGTGCTTCAAGAAGTTTTCCTTCGTCGTTCATTACCTTTAATGTTTCCGCCAACTCATCTTCAATATTGACAATCGCACGCTGTAATTTTTCTTCTTTAGTAACGAAGTGAGAAGCCGGATAAATAGCCACGTGCTCTCGTTCACCTAACACTTCTCCAGTTAACGCATCGACTTCCGTTATCCGGTCAATTTCATCCCCAAAAAACTCCACTCGAATACAGTGTTCATCTCGTGAGGCAGGGAAAATTTCAACAACATCACCACGAACACGAAACGTACCACGAGTAAAAGCTATATCATTTCGTTCATATTGAACGTCGACTAACTGTCGTAATAAACCATTCCTGTCTTTTTCCGTTCCAGTGCGCAGAGATACCATCAGATCACGGTAGTCTTCCGGAGAACCTAGACCGTAAATACAAGACACACTTGCCACAATAATAACGTCATTCCGCTCAAATAAAGCACTCGTTGCCGAGTGACGAAGCTTATCGATTTCGTCGTTTATACTTGCATCTTTCTCAATATACGTATCTGATTGAGGAATGTATGCTTCTGGTTGATAATAATCATAATAACTGACAAAGTATTCTACACGATTATTAGGAAAAAATTCTTTAAATTCACTGTATAATTGTCCTGCTAATGTTTTATTATGAGCAATTACCAGTGTTGGTTTATTCACTTCCTGTATTACATTGGATACCGTAAAGGTCTTCCCGGTTCCTGTAGCTCCCAATAATGTTTGAAATTTTTCCCCTTTGTTTATACCAGCTATCAGCTCTTGAATGG
Organism: Salipaludibacillus sp. CF4.18; assembly: GCF_051262595.1. NCBI lineage: Bacteria > Bacillati > Bacillota > Bacilli > Caryophanales > Bacillaceae > Salipaludibacillus > Salipaludibacillus sp. CF4.18. The sequence continues at coordinate 17,985 of NZ_JBIMEV010000054.1, read as the reverse complement.
CTGTAGGCTGATCTCCCGCGGGTTCATAATGTGACTTTAATTCAAACGGAATGTCACGGTCTGGCTGCACAGACATTGGATTTCCCCCTTCACGTTCCTACTCGTAATTATAAGTTCAAGATACCCTAAGATATCGATTCTATATGATCAAACTAAGTTAAGATACATCTCTTAGGTTTCTTTATACATCTACTCACACAAAACGGCAAATGAATTGCTTGTCTAATACTCTCATACCCATTCTTACCGAATATTTATCATTATATCACAATTTCAGATAAACACGAACACATATTCCCTTTCGATGATAATATTAACGAGTTTTTAATGAAATAGCTTTGTTTAAAGAAAAACTGTATTCTAGTACGTAAAACATTAATTTAAAAGGATATCGCAAAAAAACTGCCCTCCTATTGGATAGAATCTAGTAAGTAAAAAGGACACTGAGATAAGTAAAATCTACTTTTCCAGTGTCCTTCATATAGTAACTCATCTAGTTATCTTCATCATTCCGTTCGTCGTCTTCTTCCATTTGCGACCTTTTTCTTTCGCTGCGATTTGATTCATCCTTGTGCTCCGCATCTGAATCCTTTTTTTCTTCAAAATCAGGCGTCCAAGTGTTTTTGGCAGGTTTTGAATTTAGAAATTCTTCATAGAAAGCACTTAAACCAGCTGCTTGTCCATAAGCAACTTCATTGGATTTAGTTTCTTTATCAAAGAATCCTTCCTTCTTTTGCAAATCTTCTGCTACATCGAGCTGTTTTTCTCGTTCAGTTGTTACTGGTATATCCACTTCTTTTTCTTCAGGGTTGGCGTCCCCCTCAACTTCGTCAATACTTGAAGCAACTTCTTCATTGGGATTAGCGTATTCTGCTTCAGACTCAGTAGGAACATTTTCCGTATCATCCACTGATTCTAACTCACTCTCCTTTTGGTCCAGTTGATGTGAGTCTCCTACAACAATATCACTGCGATCTCGTTGGATAACAACTGCTGAGCGTAATGCGCGCGATGATAGATTACCAAACTCATCATCTGGTACAAACAAACACCCAATCTGGTAGTGGTCTCCTTGAAAAATAGAAGACTGTGCGAAACGTTTCTCCCCAGATAAATCGATGATTTCTAATTTACAGAAAGCAGGATTCTGTTGGAGTGCATGATAAAACTCGGCTTGAGACGCTATTTCCAATCCATTTGTTTTCCAAATAATCTCGCCAATCTGAAGACCCATTTTAGAAGCTGTCGAATGAGGGAGAACTCCTAAAATTTTCAAACCTTCTTCTCGTCGTGTAAACATACTTAATTGTCTTTTATCGTTAGCACGGTAGAGTAAATAAACACATTCTCTTCCTATCAAAACTAATGCTGGCACTGCTAACGCAATAACAGGGTAAAACAAAGCTGCAACTGCCACACCAATAACTAGTAAATTCAAAGCTAGCAACTGTTTACCAACTTTTTTTACGCCATCAATTGGCATAGCACTATGTACTTTTGCCTGAAATCCCAACATAAACGGAAATAGTGCTAAGCCGAATGATTGACCGCTAGTGAGCTCAAACAGTGGCCACCAACCTTCCGTAGAAAAAGGGCCTACAGGAAATAATAAAAATAGTGGTAAGTACCATAAACGTGAAGCAATATGCTGTCCAACCATCTTACCTCGCTTGCTTTTTAAAAGAGAGGGTGAACTCTGTTTCCAACCATCTAATAAAATCAGCAATGACTCCGCTAGAAACAATGCCGCCAAGAGCCAGATAAGTCCGAGAATACTCGCGCTGTCAATTTCCGCTAACCACGTATTTAACCAACTATACTCTGTTCCGCCGGCCGGTAAGAAAGGAATGATAAACATAACGATAGAGCCAGCCACAGTCATACTAAGCCACCTTGCATGTCCTAGGGGCAATAAAACAATCCATACTGCAGTTAAAAGTGCTAGTATACCGACTGGTACTTCAATACCTAGTAATAAAATAACAACCGAAAGTGAAGCTCCAAAAATAAGTGCAATTGCTATTGGTGAGGTAACTCGTTTAATCACATCATATACACGAGTGTGGAATTCTTTTCTTTCTCGTTTTACCCTTCGCATACTTAACCAAAAAGCCGCAATGACAAATATATATGTAAGTGGGTGTAAAAAGAATCTTCCTACTGCTTTTAATATTTCTAATCCGATTACTTCCAAGAGAAACCCTCCTCAACCCATCAATCTACTATTCATAACCTCTTCCTTTCATTGTAAATGAATTATCAGAAAAGAAAAGTGATTTTTTAATAAAAGCGGCAATCCCCTTCTTTTATTAAATGCATCGTCAGTTTCTCCACTAACTTTTAAACAATAAGAACTTCTAAGAAACTTTATCGAAAAAGTTAAATCTAAACTTACCAAAAAACCGCCCTCAAATGTCACTAACCGCTGAAAAAGGTACACTCGTAGGAGAAGATGTGCACCTAGTGTCGTTAAACACGTGAGATAGCTCCTTTCAACCTGACACTAATCACTTGAATGTCACCTTATTTTTCACTTCAATTTATTTTTATAAGAATTACCCCATTATTTCCATATCCCACCCCGATCCTTCCTTTTAGCTCGGTAGGCCGTCTTGATTGGACACGAACTTCTCCTATATTAAAAGCAACAAAAAAAAAGATTGAAAAAGAGAATTCTCTTTTTCAATCGGAAAGTTCTAGATCCTGGTTATCCTACGATAACTTCAATCGCACGATCAAGCTGCAAATCATATTCTTTTCCTTGGATCGCTTCAATAACTTTCTCTTGTAAACGAGTTCCCGTTTCTTCATTGATTTCTCCAGTTACCTCGAGACCCTCTTGTTCTTGGAATCCTCTAACGGCTTCTTCTGTTTCTTCATCAAAGTAGCCATCCGTTCTGCCAGGATCAAATTCACTTATACCCGCCAACATAATTTGTGCATTTTTTATATGTTCATTAGACATGTCATAAGTAAGCGGCTCTTCAAAATCCAATGGAGTAGCATAGTAGAAGTCTGGTTGCTCAACCTTAATGGTCGGTTCTACGCCCACTTCATTTATATTATTTCCATCTGAAGTTAACCATCGGAACAATGTCAGCTTAATTTCGCTTCCATCAACCATACGTAAAGTTTGTTGTACGGTGCCTTTTCCAAAGGTATTTGTACCAACAACTTCATAACCGCCTGCTTCTTTTAATGCACCGGCAAGAATTTCCGATGCTGAAGCACTGCCTTCATCCGTAAGAGCAACAATCGGATATTCTTTTTTCCCGTCAAGATTCGATAGCTGTCTCATGCGCTCGCCTTCTTGATCTTCAATTTGAACGATAGGCTCGCCTTCCGGAATAATCAGACTGCCTATTTCCTCAACGACTTGAAGGAGTCCGCCTGGGTTACCTCTAACGTCAATAATTAAACCATCAATATTACTATCTTCAAGTTCTTTTAATTGTTCTTCAAACTCAGTCGCTGTTTTTTCAGCAAATGAACTTAATTCTATAACACCTATTGACTTTCCATCTTCCTCTATGATTTCACTGTAAACTGTTTCAATAGGAATTTCATCGCGGACAACGTCCAGATCAATTGGATCGTTAACACCCGGGCGTTCAATTGTCAGCGTAACAGTGGATCCTTTTTCCCCGCGGATTTTAAGGACAGCATCATAAAGTGACAAACCATCTGTATCTTCTCCATCAATCTCAAGAATTTTATCATTTGGTCTTAATCCTGCGTTTTCTGCCGGTGAATCTCTAAATGGGGCTACAATTGTAACACGGCCATCTGTCATACTTACTTCAGCACCAATGCCTTCAAACGTAGAATCCAAAGAATTCATGAACTCCTCAGCGGTTGATTCATCCATGTATACGGAGTATGGATCCTCTAACGTTTCAAGCATTCCCGTAATCGCACCCTCAACCAGCTTGGATTCATCCACTTCGTCTACATACTTGTCCGTGATCATATCTATAGCTTGCTGTATTTTAGCCATTTCTTCGTCATCATCTACGTTGCCAAGAACTTCTTCCGTCTCGCCACCGTTAATGAGCTGCGCTACTTCGTCTTGCCCCAAACCATTATCATCATTCATAGGCCCCATCGCTACATACATTCCTCCAGCTCCCAGAACTAAAGAAAAAAATACGATTAGGGGGATGATAATATTATTTTTGTTCATACTCTCACCTCTTTGTCACAATTTAGATGGAGTCATCCACCGTATAACTTTTTTCACTGTTTCCATCATAACAGAGTTAGCCATAGATTTGAAAGTTCCATCTCTTTTACTACTTTTATATAAAATGGTAATCTGTAGAAATTTATCAACATTTTGAATTTCTTCTTTGATGCAAAAGAAAGAAGAGGTCCAATATAGTATATATAAGGACACTCTTCTTCATTCAACTAAATATTTATTTATCTTTTTTTACGGGAGATAACTTGAAGGATTTACAGATGACGATGAGCCAGCGTAACCGCCAGGGTGTACTTCAAAATGCAAGTGAACTCCTGTCGAAACACCTGTCGTGCCCATTACTGCAATCGTTTGACCTCGACTAACACGCTCTCCTGCTGACACATTGATTGAAGCTAAATGTGCATAAAGCGTCGTAATGCTTTTTCCGTTTACAACATGAGAAATAGTAATCGTGTTACCATATCCATTCATCCTGCCAGCAGAAATAACTGTTCCTGCTTCGGCTGCATAAATACCCGTACCACCATCGCGTCCAAAGTCTGTCCCATTGTGGGACCTGACTTCCCCTGTTACAGGGTGGACTCTGTGGGGATTGTAACCCGATGTCATTCTACCATCGGCTGGTCGGTGGAGTGTAGCAGAACCTCCACTCGATGCTTGTTTAGTACTTTTAGTTTCTGAGATTGAAGGTGAACTGCCTGAACTACTTTTAGAATTATTTGAACCGCTAGAGCCAGAATTGTTTGAGCTACTTGACGAAGATGAACTCGTTGAGGTACTAGCTTCAGCTTGTTTTTGTTCTTCTTTTGCAGCTGCACGTTCTTCTGCAAGTCTTGCCTCTTCTTCTGCTTGTCTTTGTGCTTCTGCCTCACGCTGGCGTCTTTCTTCTTCTTCTTTCTTACGACGTTCTTCCTCTAATCTCCGCTGTTCTTCTTCCCACGCAGCTAATTCTTGTTTTGCCGCCTCTTCTTGAGCTGCCAAAAACTGTTTCTCTTCTTCTAAGTTTAAAAGGTTATCTTCTAATGAATAGCCTTGCTCCGTCAGTTGTTCCAATAACACATCTTTCTGACCAATTTGATCTTCCAGCCCCTGTTTTAAACCTTCTAAATCTGTCATTTGTTCTTCTAAACTAGTAAGCTCAGATTCCAAATCATTTTTAGCTTTTTCAACTGCCTGCATATCCTCAATATGTTGATCAAGAATGTTTCTATCGGATTCAGCAATCGAATTAAGAGCAGAAATACGCTCTATCAAATCCCCAAACCCTTGTGCACCTAAAATCACATCTATGTAATCTATTGAACCACCGTTTTGATACATAAATTTCACACGTTCTTTAAGAATTTCATCTCTTTCTTTAATTCGTTCCTCAAGAACTGCTATTTCTTCACGTAAATCCTCGATCCTTGCATTTGTTGCATCGATTTCTTCTTGTTTATCATCAATATTTTGATTAGTCGTTAGCATTTCATTATCCAACTGATGGATTTCTTCAGCCACGCCTTTCATCTCTGCTTCTACTTCTTGTAACTCTTCTTCTGTTTGTTCTGCTTCTTCTTGTTTAACACCTTGTTTATTTTTATATCCTTCTATATTTTCTTTTAATTCTTCTCCTGTATTAGCTGAAACTGATTCAATATGTATCAAATCTATTAATGTAGTTAAAGCAAGTATTACAGCTATTAAAAACAATGCTAGTTTACGAGTCATAATGACCCTCCCTTTAAAATTGGCGATATATGTTTTATTTCCTAGGAAATAGTCAGTTTTATGTTAGGGAGTTCCCGAAAGGTCAAAAAAGACTTTTTGAGAACTCCTCTCTTTTATACTTTCAAGAACTTCCTTACACTCATGACACTTCCCCAAACTCCAACAATTGCCCCAATACCTAAGAGTAGAATGGCATTTTGAATAACTAATGGATAAGTAGGCAAAAATTCAAAGAAGTCCAGTCCGGTGCTTTCCCCAATCATTTCATAAAATTGGACATAACCAAACCACAATAGCGCAATAGGAATAATTGAGCCAAATGTACCTAGTAGAAGACCTTCTATAAAGAAAGGCCATCGGATAAAGCCGTTTGTTGCTCCTACAAGTTTCATAATCTGAATTTCATTCTTTCTAGCCACAATGGTTAGTTTTATCGTGTTAGCTATAAGAAAAATGGCCGTAAATGACAAACCACCGATTAATACCACACCTATAATTCGAATAAAATCCGTTGCCGTGAAGAGTTGGTCAAAAATATCCCGACCATATTCTACACCTTCTACATGTTCTAAAGATTCAATTTCTTCAACAATAACTTCTGTATCTTCCGGATTCTCTGCATGAACAACATATACATCATTCAATGGGTTTTCATCCCGAAGTCCTTTAAAATAGTCGCCTTGTTCACCTAAACTATCTATGAATGTTTCTAACCCTTCATCTTTGGGTATATATTCTACAGAATCGATAGTCTCAAAGTCTTCGAGATTTGTATTTAAGTTTTCCTGTTCCGCTTCTGAAGTAGTAAGTTCGACGAATACTCTGATTTCAACATCATCTTCCAATGAATCAGCAAAATGGTTTAAGTTCATAATCAGCAGCAAGAATGCACCAACTACTAATAACGTAACCGTAACCGCACTTACAGAAGCAAATGTCATCCAACCATTACGAATAATATTTTTACCGCCTTCTTTTATATGGCGGCCAACTGTTCTAGCTCTCATACCCGTACATCCCCCTTGCTTCATCTCGGGAGATTCGACCATTTTCAATAGCAATTACTCTCTTTCGCATGCTATCAACGATATCTCTATTATGTGTTGCCATAATTATCGTAGTTCCCCGGTCGTTAATCTCTTCCAAAATGCGCATAATTTCCCAAGAAGTTTCCGGATCCAAATTCCCTGTAGGCTCGTCCGCTATAAGTACGGAAGGATTATTAACAATCGCTCTTGCGATCGCAACACGCTGTTGTTCTCCACCTGAAAGCTCATGAGGTAAAAATCTTGCTTTATTTTTTAAACGAACGATGTCTAATACTTCCATGACACGTTTTTTTATATTCGCTTTACTTTCCTCAATAACTTCCATAGCAAATGATACATTTTCAAAGACCGTTAAAGATGGTAATAGCTTAAAATCTTGGAAAACTACTCCCATATTTCTCCGTAAATACGGGATATGTCTTTCTTTAATCTTTGATAGATTTTTTCCATCAATAGATATCTCACCCCGTGTTGGTTTTTCCTCACGGAACATCATTTTAATAAAAGTAGATTTCCCCGCACCACTGGGGCCCACCACATAAACAAACTCTCCCTTTTTGATATATATAGAAATCCCATTAACAGCCATTACGCCGTTTGGATAGGTTTTCCACACGTCCTGCATTTGGATCAATCCCATCACTTCCTAGTATATTTATCGTAGTTAATAAAAAAGACATAAATGAAGACTACAAGTCCCATTGTTATGTAGTCATGAATGCAATGTCTTCTAAAAAATTCATATTTAAGGTAATTGAAATATAGTTTTGCAAACTATATCAAATTTCGACAATCTATTTCTACGTTTTTATTATAGCATCAATTTACATCATTTAAAGTTAAACTTCTTTACAATTATATTTCAATTGTTACAAACCAATTGTCGAAAACTATCGAAGTAGAAAGAAAAATTAGCATAAGTCTATACCAGATAGGCATAAAGTTTCAAGCATTAAGTCTAATTTTTTTATAAATCTGACATAAATTACAAAACCGACCACGCAAAAGAGGGTGCTGAAAAGTAAAAACTTACTTTCCAGCACCCTTCTCAAAAATTAAATTTCAGGTTTTAATCATATTTTCAGATGGAGAATTAGAGTGATATATTGAACTCTCAAGACAACATATTATAACTAATTATTGTTCAGAAACCCATGCTGCAACATCTTCTGCATCCTGTCCACTAACAAGTTCAGCTGGCATGTTACCAGGTCCCTCTTCAATTGTAGCTAAAATAACATCTGCAGAAATTCCGTGCAAGTCCGGTCCTGAAGCTCCCTCAAGGTCTCCCCCGTGACAGGCGGCACAGTTACCAACATAAACTTCTTCACCGTTGGTAGCGTCATATGTATCGTTTCCTCCAGCGCTCTCTTCAACAGCATTATTGTTCTCTGGTACTTCTTCGTTGTTTGCATCATCACCGCCGCATGCTCCAAGCACTAGCACTGAACCCATAATTGCAAATACTAATTTCTTCATAAAATCCCTCCTTAAATTTTGGTAAGATTATCAAACCTACCTAGATATTATAACCGTTTTATTTTTTATTGAAACCTTCACCCAACACTTCTGAAGCACTAGTGACAATAACAAAGGCTGTCGGATCAATTGTTTTGATCGTTTTCTTTAATTTCGCTATTTCATTTCTGCCAACTACACACATTAAGACTGGTCTTTCATGATTCGTGTATCCCCCGTAACCTATTAATTTTGTTACGCCACGATCTACTGTCGTTAACAATCCTTGTTTAATTTCTTCTTGATTGTCAGAAATAATAATTGCCATTTTAGAATAACCGAAGCCAATTTGAACAAGATCAATCGTTTTTCCCGTCGTGAATAATCCTATGAGTGCGTATAAAGCGAATTCAAAGCCGAATACAAAAGCTGACGATACAACAACAAGACCGTCAATAATAAATATACAAGCACCAAGAGATAAACCAGAATATTTGCCGATAATTTGCGCAGCTAAATCCGTCCCGCCAGTTGAGGAGTTCGATTTGAAAACAATTCCTAGCCCCAATCCAACGCCAACACCACCAAAAATTGCTGCTAATAAAGGATCAGCAGTTGCGGGTTCCATTCCTCTTGTCAAGTAAACAATAAAAGGTAAGAAAAGCGTTCCGGCAAGTGTTTTAGAACCATATAACACACTACCTCGAAGGCTTCCTCCGAGCAATATTATTCCGGCAACAAACAATGGAATATTAAATGCCCATTGTGTATAGGCTGGTTCAAAACCTAACGTGTTGTAGAAGAGTGTCGAGATTCCTGCTACTCCACCTGAAGCAATCTGATTTGGGAGTAAAAATATATTAAAAGTGATTGCAACTAGGGCTGCCCCTACAAGGACATGAGCGAACTCAAAGACAATTTGTTGCAGTGGAGTCAATGGTTCTTTGTTTCTTTTACGCTGTTTACTTTTCAACACTATTATCACCTTTTTTCTAAAACAATATGTACAGAACACACAAGTCATAATCTGCCATCTGATCTTAATCCTTTCAGAGTATATCACCAGCATGACAGCCTGTAAACGCGAGTATAGTAACGCTTTAATCGATCAAATTAAAACAAGTCACTATTCGCATTGATATATAACATGTTCTTTTTGAAAAAATTTAATATCTAATCTTGTGAATTTGTATTTGTTATATCGAAGGTTGTTTGGAAGAATTACCGCTCGCTTTCCGTAATTTCGTGCAAGTGCAGGCTGGTTTTCCCTTAACACGTGTGGCGAAAAGGAAGCTGTCTACTTTACCTAATAAAAAAAATCTGTGAACAGGTAATTATTTTACCTCAACACAGATCCTTTTATGAATTAATCGTAACAATCGTTTATCCGATTTGCGAACGCAGGTAAGCATCAATGAATGGAGCTAACTCTCCGTCCATCACTGCTTGCGTGTTCCCTGTTTCCATATTCGTTCGATGATCCTTCACCATACTGTAAGGATGGAATACATAAGAACGAATTTGGCTTCCCCAGCCAATTTCCGACTGCTCTCCGCGAATTGCATCTACTTCTTCACGTTGTCTATCTAATTCTAATTGATGTAATTTGGCTCTAAGCATTTTCATTGCTTGTTCTCTGTTTTTAATCTGAGATCGCTCGGCCTGACAACTTACTACAGTGTTCGTAGGTGTGTGTGTAATTCGAACAGCAGAGTCAGTTGTATTAATATGCTGACCACCAGCCCCACTTGCACGGAATGTATCAATTCTCAATTCATCAGGCGAAATAGTTATGTCGACGCTATCATCTAGTTCAGGTATCACATCGCATGAAGCAAACGATGTATGACGTCTTCCCGCCGAGTCAAAAGGAGAAATTCGCACTAGGCGATGGACACCCTTTTCCGCTTTGAGGTATCCATAAGCATTACGTCCCTTTATAAAGAGTGTGACGCTTTTGACCCCTGCTTCCTCTCCAGGTAAATAGTCCATCGTTTCCACTTTGAAGTTGTGTGCATCTGCCCATCGTGTATACATACGGAGCAGCAAAGAAGCCCAATCTTGAGACTCTGTTCCTCCCGCACCCGGATGTATTTCCAGGATGGCGTTATTTTGATCATGCGGTCCACTTAATAACAATTGAAGTTCAAATTCATTTAATCGAGCTAACAAACTTTTCAAGCCTGATTCAAGTTCTGCTTCAAGTTCTTTGTCGTCTTCTTCTTTGACCAATCCGTATGACACTTCGAGATCCTCGTGCTCGGCCTCTAATTTACGGTAAATCTCCGTCATTTCTTTTAAACCGTTCATTTCCGAAATAACCTTCTGGGCTTTGTTTTGATCATCCCAAAACGTCGGGTCACCCATCTTGTCTTCTAATTCAGCGATACGAGTTTCTTTTTCAACTAAGTCAAAGAGACCCCCTAAAGTTTTCTAATCGTTTTGCCATCGCTTGTAACTCTTGCTTTATTTCAACTAATTCCATTGATAATCACTCCTGCATATTGGGTTTTTAAAAAAATCCTTTGTCTATCTCTGATTTCTTTATTTTTTTCGGAAAAAGGTAAGGAATTGACTCAAAGGATGTATCAGAAGATCTTTATTGACCTTTCGACACACCCTCTGAACCTTTACTATTGTTCCTGACCGTGACAGTTTTTGTATTTTTGTCCGGATCCACAAGGACATTGATCATTACGTTTTACTGTTTCCCCTTTACGGAAAGGAGTTTTTCGCTTAGTTTCTTTTTTCTCCGCAGTACTTTCGTGAACTGCTTTTCCTTCAGTGACTTGTTTTCTTTCAAGATTTGACTGAATTTGCGCCTTCATAATGTAACGAGATACTTCTTCTTCGATAGTTGCGATCATCTCTTCAAACATCTCAAAGCCTTCAAATTTATATTCTCTCAATGGATCGTTTTGACCATATGCACGCAAATGAATTCCTTGTCGCAACTGATCCATTTGATCAATATGACTTGTCCATTTACTATCTACTGTCCGTAAAAGAATAACTCGTTCAAACTCTCGCATCGTATCTTTCGTGAACGCCTCTTCACGGTCGTCATAATCTTCATGAACCTTCTCCATGATTAGTTCGATCATTTCCTCAGAATCTAACCCGTGAACGTCTTTCTCAGTAATTTCACGCTCACTGAATACCGTAGCATTAATATACTCAACCATCCCTTTAAGGTTCCAGTCCTCAGGCACCTCTGACTCTGGCGTATACAGTGCAACATTACGTTCCACCGTCGATTCCAGCATTTTTTCTACAACTGGGCGTAAGTCTGCTGACTCTAGCACTTCCATCCGTTGTTCGTAAATGACATCACGTTGTTCTCTCATCACGTCATCGTATTGGAGAAGTTGTTTACGGGCATCAAAGTTATTTCCTTCCACCCGCTTCTGTGCTTGCTCTACTGCTTTGGTAATCATTTTGCTTTCGATCGGATTTTCTTCATCCATCCCAAGACGTTCCATCATTTTAGCCATATTATCTGAAGCAAAACGACGCATTAATGTGTCCTCCAGGGAGATGAAAAACTGTGATTTACCTGGATCTCCCTGACGTCCGGCACGACCACGAAGCTGGTTATCAATTCGACGACTTTCATGTCTCTCCGTCCCTAAAACGTACAGTCCACCAAGCTCTGTAACACCTTGACCCAATTTAATATCTGTACCTCGGCCTGCCATGTTCGTGGCAATTGTTACTGCTTTTGGTTGCCCTGCGTTTTCGATGATTTCGGCTTCGCGCTCATGATTCTTCGCATTTAAAACATTATGAGGAACCTTTTTTTTCTTAAGCATATTTGCAATCAGTTCAGAGGTATCGACATTGACCGTACCAACTAACACCGGCTGACCAATTTCATGAAGTTCTTTGATTTTTTCTACGATGGCTTTGAATTTTCCCTCAGCTGATTTGTAAATAAGGTCAGGTCTGTCTTCTCTCATAATCTGTTCATTCGTAGGAATCGAATAAACATTCATCGCATAAATGTTACGAAATTCTTCTTCTTCCGTTTTAGCAGTACCAGTCATACCGGCAAGCTTTTTGTACATTCTAAAATAGTTTTGGAATGTAATGGAAGCAAGAGTCATACTTTCACGCTTAATTTCCAAGCCTTCTTTTGCTTCAATAGCTTGATGTAACCCATCACTGTAGCGACGCCCTTTCATTAGACGTCCAGTAAATTGGTCTACGATCGCTACTTCCCCGTCATCAACGACATAATCTTCATCCCGAACCATGACCTTGTGCGCTTTCAAAGCCTGGTTAATATTATGATTTAACTGCACATGCTCCGAGTCAAAAAGATTGTCAATATTAAAGGCTCTTTCTGCCTTACTTACACCTTCGTCTGCTAATTGAACATTTTTTGCTTTTTCATCATACGTATAATCTTCCTCCGCTTTAAGCATTCTAACGAAGGAATTGGCAGCAGTATAAAGCTCTGTTGTCTTTTGCGCTGAACCTGAAATAATTAACGGTGTACGTGCTTCATCCACCAGAATAGAATCGACCTCATCGACAATCGCAAAATATAATGGGCGTTGAACCATTTGCTCTTTATACGTCACCATATTATCTCTTAAATAATCAAAACCTAATTCATTATTTGTCCCGTAAGTCACATCAGCTTTATATGCTTCTCTTTTTTCCTCTTTTGTCATACCACCCAAGTTTAAACCTACTGATAAGCCTAAAAATGTATATAATTTACCCATTTCAGCAGCGTCACGGCGTGCCAAATATTCATTTACTGTGACAACGTGAACCCCTTTTTCGGTAATGGCGTTTAAATACACAGCCAAGGTCGCGACTAGTGTTTTACCTTCCCCTGTTTTCATCTCGGAAATATCACCCCGATGAAGGACAATTCCTCCAACTAACTGAACTTGGTAATGAGTAAGTCCTAATGAACGGGTAGAACCCTCGCGAACAACCGCAAACGCTTCTGGAAGAAGATCATCAAGCTTCTCTCCATTTTTATATCGTTCTTTAAATTCCGTAGTTTTGTTGCGTAAAGCCTCATCTGAAAGCTTCTTCATATCGTCACTTAGCGCTTCAATCTGATCGATCGTTTTTTGCATTTTTTTTATATGTTTCGCATCGGTATCTCCAATGACCTTCCTTAGTAAACCTAGCATCGGACATTGCTCCCTTTTTCATTATTTCTATTTCGATAGGATTTCTATGTTTCCGTACTATACTTAAGCGTGATTCAATAGAAGCTGCCACTTAAGAATTTACACTACCCTTCATTTTATCAGTTTGCAAAGTTGCTTACAAGCAACGTATCGTTCTAATGAGAGAATATTATTTAATAAGTGTCATGGTATGATGGATCTAATCGTAAAACACTTATTTGTTGAAGGGACTTCATCCCTTCTCTATAATGAAGAGAATACTTTTAATTAAAGCATAGCAGTGCCCGATTTCATTACCTGCTATTTTTCATAGACAAGAAGAATTAGTTTTACTTCGAACGGAGGTACTCCGATTCGGGGGCGCGGAGACTTTGGGGTCAGCGCGAAAAGCGAGCGGTAATTTTTTAACAGCCATAAATGATGATAAGTCAGCAATATATACGTCAACAGTTTTTCAAATTAATTCATCCATCATAGTGTAATGGGAGGTGATGTTTTGCTATCCGTAAAGAAAGTCTTAAATAATAACGTGATCATTGCTGAGCACCCTGACTATGAAGAAGTCGTCCTTATAGGGAAAGGTATTGGTTTCGGTAAAAATACTGGAGATGAAGTTGCAGGAGAGCACGCTGAAAAATTCTTTGTGCTAAAGGATACAGAGGAACAAACACAGTTCATGAACTTATTAGAGTATGTCGATGAGGATTTTATCGGTATAATTAATGAATTTGTTGAAAAACTGGAAAAAAAGTTCGGATCAGTAATGAATGAACATATTCATGTAGGCCTAACAGACCACTTGTACTTTGCCATAAAGAGAATCAAACAAGGTCTTGGAATTAAAAACCCGTTTTTACATGAAACAGAACTTGCTTATCCGAAAGAGTACGCCGCCGCAACAGAATTAACAGAATGGTTAAATGAAAAATTCGATGTGAGAATTCCTGAGGGTGAGATCGGCTTCATTACTCTGCATATTCACAGCGCGCTTACAAACAGAAACTTGGCTGAGATTAACCTTCACACGCAACTGGTTAGCGAGCTAGTACAAATCATTGAAGATTATCTTCGTGTAAGTGTCAGCCGAAAAGATATGAATTATTTAAGATTAGTTCGTCATCTTCATCATGCTATTGAACGTATTCAAACAGAAACATACGTAGAAAATCAAGATAGTTTAAAAGAGGTGTTGCAAAAAGAATATCCTCTATGTTATAATTTGTCTTGGAAATTGATGAAAATCATGCAACAGCGGTTACATAGGCCAGTCCCGGATGCAGAGGCAGTTTATCTTACCTTACATTTACAAAGACTCGTCAGTACCGAACATTAAAATATTGGAAATTGTTCTTAATACGAACAGCTATTCTTTTCCGTGTTACTGATAATGCAGGCATGAGAGAAAAGGAATGTAGTGTAAAATCAAATTGGGTGAAGTGTATCTCCTTCTCCATTTATTGTTTTTACTACACTCTTTTCCCTCATGCCTTTTTTGTTGTCATGATATTTTCACTTCCAAATAACCATACTATTTTTAGTAATTAAAAAGGAGGAAATACTTATGTTTAAAAAGCTTTTTGGTCAATTACAACGAATCGGTAAATCTTTAATGTTACCAGTTGCCATTTTACCTGCTGCCGGTTTACTGCTTGCTATTGGTAATGCTATGGGTAATGAAAATATGATTAATCTTATGCCATTCCTGGAAAACGCCTTTTTTGCTGACCTAGGCGGTATGATGGAATCAGCCGGTGGAATTGTTTTTGATAACTTAGCAATTATCTTTGCTCTCGGGGTTGCCGTCGGTTTGGCCAACGGTTCCGGTGTAGCAGCATTAGCTGCCTTAGTCGGTTTTCTGATCATGAACGTAACAATGGGTGTTATTGGAGGATTAACTGCAGAAGGTGTACTTCAAGGTGAAAATCCAGCACATGCTCTCGTTCTAGGAATTCCAACACTCCAAACTGGTGTGTTTGGCGGTATCATTATCGGGGCACTCGCCGCTTGGGCGTACAACAAATTTTTCGAAATCGAACTTCCTGCCTTCTTAGGTTTCTTTGCAGGGAAAAGATTCGTACCAATCGTTACTGCATTTGCTGCGTTCTTTATTGGTGTAGCGCTATTCTTTATTTGGCCGCCAATCCAAACAGGGATGAACTCGGCATCCCAATTTTTAATGGAAGAAGCAATGGTTGTTGCCGTATTCTTCTTCGGTTTTATCAAACGTTTATTAATACCATTTGGTCTACATCATATTTTCCACGCGCCGTTCTGGTTTGAATTTGGTCAATATACAGACGTTGCTGGAAACATTGTACGTGGAGACTTGAATATCTTTTTCGCGCAGTTAAGTGATGGCGTTGATATAACTGCTGGTCACTTTATGGCAGGGGAATTCCCAATCATGATGTTTGGTCTTCCTGCTGCAGCACTTGCCATGTATCATCAAGCACGTCCGGAAAATAAAAAAGTTGTTGGTGGGTTACTAGGTTCTGCTGCTTTAACATCTTTCTTAACCGGTATTACAGAACCAATAGAATTTTCATTCTTGTTTTTGTCACCGGTTCTATTTTTTATCCATGCTGTTTTAGATGGCATATCGTTCGTAGTATTATATTTGTTAAATGTTAATCTAGGTTATACATTCTCCGGGGGTGCGATTGACTTCTTACTCTTTGGAATCGTGCCAGGACGTGAACCATGGTGGATCGTGGTTGTCGTCGGTCTAATCTTTGCGGTCATCTACTATGTGTTATTCACATTTATGATCAAAAAATTCAACCTATTAACACCTGGACGTGAAAAGCCAGATGCTGAAGGTGAAGCCAGTTCTAAAAAAGCAAGTGGAAAAACGGAATTACCATATGAAGTTCTAAAAGCATTCGGCGGTAAAGATAACTTAACTCATTTAGACGCTTGTATCACTAGACTTCGTATTAGTGTAAAAGACATTGCCGATGTTGATAAAGATCGATTGAAGAAGCTTGGTGCTTCTGGCGTTATGGTAGTTGATAAAAACGTGCAAGCTATTTTTGGTCCTCGATCCGAGACGATCAAAGGACAAATGGAAAATATTATTAGTGGAAAAACACCTGTACCTGAAGAAGAAAGCGACAGTAAAGGTGGCGCACCAGCAACTTCGAAAACGAATGTTTCTATCGTCATGCCTTTGAAAGGTGAAATTAAACCACTTTCCGAAGTTCCTGATAAAATGTTCGCTGAGAAAATGATGGGTGACGGTTTTGCTATTGAGCCATCCGTTGGAGAAGTAGTCTCTCCTGTAGACGGTAAAATCGTAAACTTATTTTCAACAAAGCATGCACTTGGTCTAGAAACTGCTGATGGAACTGAAATTCTTATTCACGTAGGGATTGATACAGTGAAGTTAAAAGGAGAAGGTTTCGAAACGCATGTCGAGCAAGGCGATACAGTAACAATTGGTCAAAAACTTCTCACATTTGACTTAGAAAGTATTCGAGACAAAGCACCATCTGTTATTACGCCGGTGATCTTTACTAACTTAAGTGAAGAACAATCTGTCAGTATCGAAAAAGATGGTCCAACAGAAACTGGAGAAACAGATCGAGTTAAAATTGTTAAGAAATAAGGAGTGATGAATAGTAACAGTATCGAAAGCTGGAGGGAATTCCCCTCTAGCTTTTTTTATTATTGTTGTTTTGCTTCATACAGAGTCCAAGCAATATCTTAGAAACTATATAATTTCCGTTGTAAGAAAAACGCATAGTGTCTTTTGTATTTATTTTGTTGCTTTGTAATCATCAAAGGTTATTTGGAGAAAATTTTCCTCTCGCTTTCCGTGGATGGTCGCGGAAAGCGTCCGCCTAGAACGAGTCTTGCTCTTTTGTTCGGTAATTAACAACAACCTCTAAAAAAATATGGTCGAATCTTTGTTTTCCTCACATTACCGTAAAATTCCATGCTTTGTTATCACTACAAAAATAATGCAAATGAGTTAAAACTATTGTAGTTGTGTATATTTTTAAAATATGAAAGATGGCCAATGAAGCAGATAGTTAATATTGGTGCCATTTAGACGACTGCAGCATGCTGAGTGTCGGTATAATCTTTCTATAGCGCCATCAGGTTGACCAAACTCTTCTGAATGTCACTATAACGCTTCTATAGTAACATTCAATCCGATCCCGGACAGCTGAGTGTTACTATGCGCCATTATTTGTGACACTCATGTCCGTTTTATCGGTGTGAGTGTCACTTAAAGATGATATTCGAAGCCGCTGCATTTCTCTTAAGCTTGCTCTGAACAGGCGTGCAGCCGCTCGCTTACCGTGGATGATTCGTGAGCCTTCTTGAGCAAACGAACACTCTGCAAGGTCTCGAAGATTCGCCCCCTCTGTACGAAAGCAAACAACAATATCTAAAAAAAAAT
>NZ_JBIMEV010000053.1:0-30068 GCF_051262595.1 Salipaludibacillus sp. CF4.18 | reverse complement strand
GGCAACGACTAGGATGATACCAACTGTCTGTAAAGAGGCAACGGTGGTCATTGTTAAAAGTATCATTAGCATGTAATGTATAAGCTTATTTGGTAAACCGAATGTTGCAGCTATCGTTGGATCAAAGGTAGTAACCAACAATTCTTTATAAAAAAGAAAAACGGTTGTTAGTACAATGACGCCTACAATGAATGTCATCCACATCTCTGCTACTGGAACAGCAAGAACATTCCCGAATAAAATATGATACAAATCCGCACTGCTTTGCATGATGGTAATAAGAATTATTCCTAAGGCAAATGCGGCACTAAACATAATTCCAATAGATGTATCATGCTTAATTCTACTATTTTGGCTAATATAACCTATCCCGATAGCTGTTAATAAGCCAGTAAATACAGCACCATAAAAAATATTTATCCCAAACATATAGGACACCGCTACACCTGGCAGAACTGCGTGTGAGATCGCATCTCCCATTAACGAAATTCCTCTTAATATAATAAAACAACCAATTACACCACATATAATGCCTACCATAACCGATGTTACTAACGCTTTTTGCAAGAAACTATACTGGATAATTGCTTCAAAAAAAGAAATTAAATTCAAGACAAATTCACCCCGAGTTCTTTTAAGAATGAAAGCTGGCCAGAATAGGCTTTTGTTATATTATCAGGTTTTAATACGTCCTGAGCCTTTCCATAACTTACTAATTCTTTATTTATTAAAAGTATCTCATCAAAATAAGAAGCCGCTTTATTTAAATCATGATGTACAATAACAATCGTTTTTCCTAGATTTCTTAATTCTCGCAAAATCGTAATAATTGTTTGTTCACTTGATGCATCAATTCCAACAAAAGGTTCATCTAAAAAAAGCATTTCCGTTTCTTGAGCTAGTGCCCTTGCTAAAAATACTCGTTGTTGTTGCCCTCCTGACAATTCACCAATTTGACGTTTCCCAAAATCACTCATTCCAACTTTCTCTAAACAATGATAAGCCCATTCCCTATCCTTCTGTTTCGGTCTCTTAAATAGACCTAATTTTGGGTATGTTCCGATAACAACTGTATCAAGCACAGTGATTGGAAAATCCCAATCGATATCGCTACGTTGAGGTACGTAAGCAATTTTGTTTCTAAATTCTTTTAATGGCTTTCCATAATACTCAATAACCCCTCTATCAGTTGGGATCAGGCTTAATAAGGATTTTAATAAGGTTGATTTCCCTGCACCATTCGGTCCAATGATTCCCAAAATTGTCCCTGTATTTGTTTGGAATGAAATATTATTAATGGCTTCATTCCCAAAGTAAGAAACATAGAGACCTTTTACATTTATAGCCATCATTTCTTTCCTCCTCGCTAAAAAGTAGATCATCACTATTTTTTTTGCCTTAGGGAAACTTTAACTGCAAAAAAAAGCGCAATTTTGATTTTTGTATCTTTAAGCCTAACAAAAGTTGCATATAGATATATGTTTTGCCTAAGATCAACTTTCTGTATAATATAAGTCTATATGCTATTAGTTGTCTTTGTCAATACATGATTTTTCATTAAATTAAAATAGTTCCTAATAAACGAGAAAAGGGAAAAAAGTCGACTTCTCCCCCTCCATCCGATTGTAATCCCATAACTACTAAAGCTCCATGTGTATTAGATTTTATCCATTTCATAGCCATTTGCAAAATGTTCTATTGTTTCTAATTCTTCGTCATTTAACTCTCTATTTAGCGTTTGTTTATACTTTGACTTTATTTTCTCGGTATCACCGTTATATTTCTCAGTATAGAATCCGACTGCTTTTAACAACTCTATTTCTTGCAAAAACTCAGTTCTATTCAAATTTTTCGAATGTGATAGGATGTATGTTTCTGCATCAAATGTTTCTAATTCTTGTATTAATTTAAAAGTGCGTTTCGTTGTATAGTTGTTTTTGGAGGAAAAAATATCTGGATAAATACTATCACCTAGAAATAATATTTTTTCTTCCTTAATATAAACAACAACAGAGTCTTGTGAATGGTTACCTCCCACATGTTTTAACACACATGTCACACCTCCAAGATCTATTTCAAGCTGATTATCAAATGTTAATCTAGGCAAAAGAATATGTATATTTCTTTCTTGACCATACTCTTTTTTTATACAATTAGCACAAAATTCAATTTCTGTTCCTTCTTTAACTCGTTCGTCTAAAGCCTTATCTGTCCATTCATAACCGGTTAGTTTATTTATTTCTTTTTTCGTCTCTGAAGATGAGATAGACAAGGAATCTTTTAGTGCCGATATTCCAAAAATATGGTCCCAATGCCAATGAGTTATTGTAACGAAATCTGGTTTTGAAATATTATGTTCACTTAACTTTTCTAAAAACAAACGTGCATGTGCTTCTGAATTGCCTGCATCTATCATCAAGTTCCTTTCATTGCCAACGACCATTCCTAAAGTCGGTCTGTCAGTCTCTGAAACGGGTGTCATATACCAAAATGAATTTCCTATTCTTTTTAACTGCTGCATCCTTGCTTCCTCCATATATTTATAATTATTGCAATCTAGTAAAAGCTTCGTTTAAAGATTCTCTTCTTCTATTAACTGCACTTTAGTTTAAGTATATTTTCTCAAAGTTATACCAATATTAGCACACTAAATTGGCCAAATTGCTTTTCTATCTTAAAATAAACAAATTTTATTATAACTGGGCATCGCGATGTTGAAAGTGCAAAAATATTTTATGCAGAAACAGCTTATGTATAGCCATCAAAACATTTCGTCTCCATAATACTGAAGGCTTGCTCTTACCAAACCAATACAACTCAATAGACCCCGGAATCGCTTATTTATCTAAACAAGTATTTTTTAGGTATATATCCAAGCAAGAAGGTTCTTATCAACATATCTTGTAACTGTAAGGTATTTTCACTAAAAAAAATAAAAGGAGTTGTTCAAATGAGTGGTGCAGTAGCTGGAGCAGGATATGGTGCAGGTGGAGGATTTGCGTTATTAGTAGTACTTTTTATTCTCCTAATAATTATCGGTGCTAGTTATGGTGGTTATGGAGCGTATTAATAAATATTTAGGAACCTAAAAAAGTATTTTAGGTTCCTTTTTTTGTTTGTTTAACTTAACCTTTTTTGCTTCTCCATTCTTTCCCTGTAAACTGAGCAAGCTCTTTTCCCAAGTATTGGTACTACAAGATTTTTTCACCTATTTACTACTTTCTACTATTCACAATCCATGCAAGTTCATCTGTCACCATTACCAAATTTCTGGCTACTCGTATCTTTTTCAACGATTATTTCTCTTTAAGTATTGCTTTTTTCAGTTCAAACTCTTTCTCACTGATTTCCCCTCTTGCATACCTTTCCTTTAACATCTGAAAAGCTGAATTATCCTCGTGGTGCATGGGTTCTTTTTTCTTTTCAATACCTTTAAATAGCAATGAAAATACACCGTAAATCACCAAGCCTATCACCAAAATCCAAAAAATCATCATTAAGATCATGGATCCATTCATCATGGACATCATTTAAATCCCTCCTCTCAACAATTTGCTATCATTAGTCCTTTTTATCTCGTGCATCTTCAGATTATATTTATGAATCACCTTTCTTCTTCCTAAAGATTAAGTAAAGCAAGGTTGCGACAATAACTGGAACACATGCCCAGAAGCAGATGAGAAACAATGTATTTAAATAAGGTTTCATTGAATCAGGGTTTACAAGCCAATTGGCAGACATTGTCAAGCAAGACAGACCAATCACCACCAATGATATCGCCATTACCCATTCTGTCCTTTTCATCGTTCTTCTCCCCCATTTCCTTTGATTGCAGGGAACCTGATTTCAAACCTGGTTCCTTTCCCAAATTCACTAAATACTTGAATGGTCCCCCCTTGAATTTCTACCAACTGTTTTACAATAGCCAGTCCTAATCCTGTACCTCCATGCTCCCGTGATCGAGATTTTTCCACACGGTAAAACCGTTCAAAAATGTAAGGAAGATCTTCTTTAGGGATTCCAGTCCCCGTGTCTCTAATCTCGATTAATATCTCGTAAGGTTGCAAACTTTTTATAATAAAACTAATTATCCCTTGGTCTGTATAATGAATGGCATTATCTAATAAGTTACTGAAAATCTGCTCCATGCGATGACCGTCACCAAAAATCAAAGGTACATCTTCTTCAATAGTAGAGGTAAAAATTACTCCCTTGTCTTTGGCTTTTAAGTAAACCTTGTGATGAATGTTTTCCATCACTTCCCTGAAGTCAATCCATTCCTGATTCAGGCTGAACTTCCCCTCTTCCATTTTAGATAATTCAAACAAATCATTAATGAGATGGGTTAATCGCACTGATTCCTGTTGAATAATATCTAAATATTGCTCTTTCTCCGCCTCACTCTGATACAAGTTCTCTTTTAAGATTTTTGTATACCCCTCTAAATAAGTCATTGGGGTTCTCAGTTCATGAGAAATATTAGCGAAGAACTCTCTTCTTGTATCCCGATATACCTTCAAATCAGTGGCTAAATCATTGATGGCCTGAGCCAATGAACCAGTTTCATCACCTGTTACAACCTTAACCCGCGTATCTAAATCTCCCTTTGCAATTTTACGAGTGGCCTGCTCCATTTCTACCATTGGTTTAGAGAGTTTCCTTGACAAAACCACGGTAAAGCCAAGCGCAAGAAAAAAAGTCCCGATGCCAGACAAAACTAACATTTGTCTGACCTTCTGTATGGACTCATAAATGCTGTCAATCGATGATAAAACATAAATTCCGCCATAAAAAGTATCCCCATCATAAATCGGTGAACCAGAGACGAGGAAACGACTTCCCGTTGTTCGAGCTTCATATTCCTTTTTAATGGTGTTCCCCCTAGATAAGGTGTTCATTTCCTCTTCAGGTATGAAAGATCCCTTAGATAATCCTGGAACACTTGAATTAGCAATAATTTCGCCTTCAGTATCCACAATATAGAGTTTCACCTGTGATAACTCGGACATCATCTCTATCATCTGCACCATCATACTATTTTCAGAGTCGGCTAAAGCGGTAGCATAATAGGAAGACTGTTGATCAATGTCTTCCTGAACTTGACCGTAATAAAAACCTGAAAAAATTTGATCAATGACAAACCCTAAAGGAAGTAAAACGACAAGCAACAGCAATGTGATGGTGGAGCCTAATTTAATCGCAATTCGATTTACTTTCATTTTCTCTCCTCAAGATCCTTCGATTTATATCCCACTCCCCAAACTGTTTGGATAGGACTGTAAGATAAACCAGCTTTGCGAATTTTTTCGCGGACATTCTTGACATGGGTATCAACCGTTCTTAAATCTCCGAAGTAATCATTTCCCCAGATTTGATCCAATAATACTTCGCGGCTATACACCCGTCCAGGATGAGCGATTAGTGCATATAGCAAATCAAACTCCTTGGGTGTTAATTCGACTAGTTGATCATGAATAAGGACTTCTCTTTTTTCTGGATCAATTTTCATATCCTGAATGCTGAGGATAGTCGACTTTGAATTCGTTACCTCTGATCTTCTAAGCAACGCTTTTACACGTGCCATCAATTCTTCTGGTTCGAACGGTTTGACTAAATAGTCATCGGCCCCCATAGATAATCCTTGCACTTTATCTTTCGTTTCCGTTCGAGCTGTTAACATCAAAATAGGCGTTTGGCTGGTTTGTCGAATATGAGCACAAACTTCCCATCCGTCCATTCCTGGCATCATTATATCTAAAATTATCAAATCAAAAGTTTGGTGTTGAATGGTTGATAATGCGTCGTGCCCATCCTTGGCCTCGATTACATCAAAGTCGCCCTTTGTAAGGTAAACACGTAAAAGATTTCTCATGTTCCATTCATCGTCAACTATTAGCACTTGAGACCTACTCATATTTCATCCCTCATTATTTATTTTTAGTATGTACTTCTAATTATACAAAACAAATTTGATAAAACTGTGATCATTTTAATTTATTCTACGGATAAAAAGTTTCCAGACTGCAAATTATTAATGTCTTATTCTGTTTAACATTTTTTTATAAAAGTCCATTTATCTACTGAGTTTCTTTAACCATACAACTAACTGTCCAACATTAATACTTCGTCTCCATATTCCAAAATGTCTCTCCTGACAGAGCTACTTTTTCTTCTTTTTAGCGCTCTTTTTGTTGACTGTTTTCATTTTGGTTTCTTCATCAAGGTATCGTTTGTTTGCCATTCTTTTTTTCCTACGATAAATGATAAGGAAGGTACCTCCTATTATCGAAACAATCGAGATAACCTGAGCCGTTTTAAATCCGAAAATCAATAAGTAATCCGTTCGAATTCCTTCGATGAAAAACCTACCAACAGAATACCAAATAGCATACATAATAAATAGCTCTCCTCGACGTAAATTAACGCGCCTTAACGAGAGTAAGAGAATAACTCCAATCAGATTCCAAATAGACTCATATAAAAATGTCGGTTCATAATAAGTTCCGTTTATAAACATT
The DNA here is from genome assembly GCF_051262595.1 of Salipaludibacillus sp. CF4.18. Lineage (NCBI taxonomy): Bacteria > Bacillati > Bacillota > Bacilli > Caryophanales > Bacillaceae > Salipaludibacillus > Salipaludibacillus sp. CF4.18. The sequence goes on along the minus strand of NZ_JBIMEV010000053.1, from coordinate 23,550 downwards.
TGGTCAATAATAAAATTGGGTAACATCATATTTTCTAAAAAGTTTCGAGATACCTCGCCGCCATATACTTCCTGGTTCATAAAATTTCCCCAACGACCTATAGCTTGGCCTAATAAAATACTTGGTGCAGTGATATCTAGGAGTTTCCAAAGAGATATTCCCTTATACTTTGCAAAAATAGCTCCAGTGATGATAGCTCCAATTAGTCCACCATGAATTGCGAGTCCGCCTTCCCAAATCGCAAAGGCACTCAATGGGTTATCTGCATAGTGTTCCCATCGGAAAATCACATAGTAAATTCTTGCCCCAATGATAGCAGCTGGCAGGGCAAACATAAGTAGATCTGCTAGCATATCATCGGGCAAACCCCGTTTCTTCATCTCTCGGTTTGCTAACAAATAACCTAAAAATGCTCCTAAACCAATTAAGACGCCATACCAATAAACAGAAATGGGACCTAGTTCAATTGCAATACGATTCAGTGGTTCAATCGTTCCTATAATCATACTTACACCTCGTTTTTCTCAACTACCTTCCTTAAAAAAGGGCGATAAATTCTGAGAATTTCTCTGCCACAATAAAATTCATTCACTTTAGACTAGTTCATTGCTTTACTAATACCAATTTAACTATAATTTAAAAATGTGATAGATTTGTGTTTATTTAGAACATCCCACGAGAAAATACTCAACAAGCTGTCCAAAGTAAATTGTATCCATTTCAACAAAACGCTTATTTTATGGCGTTGAGTGTGATTTAAATGACAATCGTCACATATGCGTTTCCATTTTCTTTTTGTGTTCAAGTAGTTATTTCCAATAAACCCTAAAAATACCGGTTTTTGTAAAAAATAAAAAGGACGACCAAAAGGTCATCCTTCTCAACAGGTATTCATCTTAAGCAGCTAATTTTCTACATTCTTCAGCACACTTATGACAATGGTCATGGTCATGCTTTTTACATTCTTCTCCACAAGCCTCACAAATTTGAGCACAGATCCCGGCTAACTCACTAGCAAACGGAGTTCCTCTTCCTAGTGCTTGCTCTAAATAACCGCAGATATCTGCACATTCCCTATCCAAACGTATACAATACGCCATCATCTGAACATTTTCTTCCCTTAAACATGCATCATAGCAGTGATTACATGTTTCCATACATTCATGTAACGTGTTTATCAACGTGTGATATTGTTCGTGAGACATAATAAAATCCTCCTTTTTTCTACTTTCTTACTATCTTCAATATCCGAATTTTTATACTACTAAACCCTTATATCATAATACTCACCGTTTACGTTTCTTTATCTGAATCGGCAGTTCTTCATACGAGAACAACCTTTCTGTTAATCTATTTCCAGTGGTCCGTTCCACATAGACATTCCACCATCGAAATTGACTACATCTTTAAACCCTTTCTTTACGAGAAACTCTGCGCTCTCAACCCCCATTGGACCTGTATGACAAACTAAAAGTACAGTTTTTTCCTCGTTTAATTCATCGTATCGCTGTTGAAAGACCTCATAAGGAATGTTAAGTGCACCTGGTATATGACCTTCCTTGTAAAGTTTCTCCTCACGTAAGTCCACAAATTCTACATTATCATTATCAACTGCCTTTAGAACCTCTTCCTGATCAATCTCCTTCCAATCCTCGCTTTGTTCGGTGACAATAACAAAGATAACTGCCAAGAAAAATAGAATGGGCAATAAATATTTTCGGATCACGTTCATATGACCTCCTCTTTCTTCATTTTTCACTTTGAAAACTACGACTTTATAAGAATAATTCTATAGCAAGTCATTTCATCTAGTATCCTGTCGTGAAGACAATCATAGAAGTGTGGATGCCCTACCAAAAAAGTTTTCGAATTGATTGATTTTAGCTTCACTAGATAATGTTAAATCCCACCGCCTGTTTACATTCTCATAAGTAAACTCAGGTGAAATCGTTAATACCCTCTCAACTTCTCTTTAGTGTCCTTAAATTCCTTGAATTCGGTTTTTCGACATTACACCAAGTTATTCCTTCTACTATGAACCTCTTAACTGTTTAGAAGTGAAAAAATTACTTTCCATAGGGTGATTAATAATTCTCTATTCCAGTGCTTTCCCCTGGATGAATCCTGCCATACTTTTAAGCCACATCCTTGATAAGATCTGCAATTACGGGAAATTCAAGCGTCACCCTTTGTTTTTCCTGAATGTTACGAACCAAAGCAATATGTGCCGGTAAATTATCTACACATAAACCTAATAACTCACAATTTAAGTCTTCGAATAAAAAAAGAAGACCTTTTTTATATTGGCCTTCCTCTTCTCTACATATCATGAATATTTTATTCTTGTGTAATGCCTTAGTCATCATAAGAGGACATAAAATCTTGACAGCCATCTATCATTTCTTGTCCTTGAGGAGAATCCATAGCTTCCATCATATTAGACATTCCGTTTCCATTCATCGTGTTCATCATTCCATTCCCTTCAATCGGTGAAGCAAAAGCTGTTCCTCCTATAACCAAGAAAGCTGCGAGAGCAAATGACATGAGTAATAGTAACTTTTTATTGTACATTTTGTATTTCCTCCTTTCTGTTATCTATCAATATACTCCGAAGATGTGATTAAACTGTGATGAATATAAGAAAAAAGGACATCCGTCTATATCAGTGGAGAAGAAGCCTTTCAAAAATCAGTTTTACAATGTGGTTCGATCCTTGTCTCTCCTCATTAATTCACTTATAAGTAGTCAAAAGAAATATGGATTTATAGCATTTTCACAAGTCTACGTTATTCACTTTTTCCGGTGGTATTCTCTGATTTGCTACTTCCAAATTTATTCGATCTCCAATATAGATGAGGCACATAACCATTAAGGATAGAACTGCCATTTGCATAACGTTAATAAACAAACCTGTTTCGTTAGTGATTAAGCGTAAAAGTGGCTCTGCAGTAGCTGAACCAAATATTAATATGAGTATTGGGTAAACTACCGGAAATGTACAGCAAGCAAAGGAAGTTAATGTTGCAAAAACACCGGATCCGACCGTAGAGGTTGCTGTTTTCATGCTCAACTTTTTTCTTAATTCCCAGTAATTAACCATCAAGACAATAGTAATACTAAACATGGATGTTATTGTAGCCATCATAAGAACAGCTGCAAGCGAGACCGTTCCGAACAGATTGACAGTAGGGAACCAAAATTCGATACTTGGCCAAGGGGATAACGGACCATAGGTTTGAGTAATTTCAATATACCTTTCAAGTGGTACCAGATCCTCAGAACGATTGACCGTAACCATACCCGAGGCAAATGTATAAAGAATAGTGTAAATGAAAATAACTAATATAAATATATTTCGGTAATACTTTCTTTTAAGAACGGAACGTAGTTGATCGCCTGTAGCCAAGAAAACTACACGCCACAAAGCAATAAGGGTTAGTGGTAAAAGTACAAAACCAATTTTGTAAGTTATATTAAACAAATCATTGCTAAAGTGGTTGGAAAGCCAGTTTTGGATGATAATTATTATTATCCATGCAAAAAACATATTAAGCACAGTAAAGGATCTAAATGTCCATTTATAATTGTTACGACGAATCCCTGAGTAAATTAGTGTAAACCAAGTTGCTAAGGTAATAAAAGCTGCTAGCATAGTAAAAATGATATTTACCCAGTTTACTATATCGATAGAATTCATGCTGTTCACCTTACTTATCGTGTATTTGAATTTTTTTCCGCTTTATTCCATTAATTGATTATTCGAGACTGTATATTTTACCATTAAACCCTTTCTAAATATTCTTCCCTGTGGAATCTCCTATAGTTAGTTGGAACATAATATTATTTTTAATCCACAACAGATTAATTAGACATCCCCATAAGATCAATCATCCATTCTTTCTCCTGGCACTTGAATAATATAAGGGATCTCAACTATTTCACCATTGTCTGTTTCGACTAAAATATCAAGAGTCATCGTCCCCGGAGCATGCAAAAGTCCTCCAGTAACTTGAAATCTCCCATCCCCTAAATTGAATGCTCGTTGCTCTCTTTCATAATCAGGTGCCATACTTAACACAATATCTACACTTTCAATTGATTGTTCCGCATCAAACTCTAATACCATATCACCGTATCCTGCTTTAAACGGGGTGATATCTACTGTAACACTGACATCATGATCAGCCACTAATTGTCTTGGATAAACACCTTGCTCTGCAGTTCTTGGTGAAGAACTCATTAAGGACGCTGCTACAAAAATAATAATAAAACCAATCATTAATTCCGTTTTAGTTCTCAACAAAAAACTAGAATTAAGCTGTTTTTTTGAATGCAGGAAGTACCTTTGGAGTAAACCAATGAAAAGAATAATTGTAAAAAGAATTATTTTCAATAACAAGAAATTCCCCCAATTACTAACCATAAGACTTTCTAAACTAAAGGAGGGAAGATATAGAATTATCATCCCTAGCCCTGATACAGAAAGGGAGATAATACTTAAAAAAGCAAATTCAGAATAAATTTTTCCGTATTTTTTTAACCATATGACAGGATTATCTTTAGGCATCATAATTAATAAAGCAAAAAGTCCGCCAATCCAAATAGCCCCTGTAAATAAATGTAATAGATCGAAAAAGATAGCGTAAAGGCCTCCATGACCAGTTAATGAGGAATGTCCTGAAACTGACCATAATAAAATAACAGAACTAATAACTAAAAAACGATATTTTAAAAGTTTAATCCAATAAGCACTTACTAGAAGAATGAATTGAGAGAATGTTACCCACATGAACTGGAAGGTCAACAGTTCCTTAAAAGGTACATTTTCCAACTCTATAAACCGAAATATTAGTACTAAAATAAACCCTAGTAAGGCGGTTACATAAAATAGATGTACCATTCTGCTCCATCTTCGGAGATATTCTGCTCCTTTTGAAATAAAAAGTTGGAAAAACATCACCCCAAATAGCACAAAAACTCCAACGTACGATAGCCATTTAGCTATTTTATTGAATTCAATATTATTGTCTACCTTATCAATAGAAACTTTTGAGTTAACAATGGATGTTACTTCATTAATGGCGAAATAAAAAATTCCATTATCCCCTCCATTTCCCCCTTGTGTATACCAGTTTGCTTGATACGATCCACTTTCTAACTGTTCATTAAGCTCAATAATATAGCTCCGTGGATTTTCAGGATTAATATATTCCTCTTTAATATCTATTGGTCTCATTTGATCGTCAAATAAACCAAATAAGATGTTCCTATCGTTTTCAATTTCATCTGTAAACCATATTTCAATTTTCTCAGGGTTTTTTTTGATCAATTCTCCATCATGAGGAATTGTTTTTTCAATCCGCAGATGATTTTCAGGCTCATTTTTATCGTTCTCTTTTTTTTCTATCGACTGTGAAATTTCAAAGGTGAATTGTTCATTTAGTTCGTGACCATCCATTCCAATAACATTAATAAAAACAGTGTATGTACCCGGTGTTAAATCATCAGGTATTGGTAAAAACAGATTTTTACCATCTACTGTGGGTTCTTTCATTTCAATAGAAGTTCCTTGTGAATCTTTCATTTGAATAGAATTAGAATATAAACTAATAGGTTCCGCAAAAGTTATATCAATTTCATCCGGGATCTCTTCTAACATTGAACGAATATCTGGTTTGATCTCTTCAATGTCTGAATGGGCCTCAACTTCTACAGTAATGAAAAATACAGAAAAAAATAAAGCTAAAATCATCCATAGTCCCTTGAAATAATTAGTTTTTCTCACTTTGAGCACTTCCTATTTATAAAGAATAATTAGAATAAATAAAATTTTATAAGTTAGGGCGGTTTTATTACTTCTGGTCATCGTGAATTACCAAAATGTCATAATGTCTAATATACCAATTAGGATCATTAATGCCCCCGCAATACTTTGTACCACTCGTCCTATCCTTCTCCCTTTTTTTAATATGGAGCCCCCAGCTCCCAGAAACCAAATTACAAAGATTACTATGAACAGTGGAATTGCAGTGCCTATCGCAAAAACACCTGGCAATATCCCTCCATAGGGAGTAGAAAAAGTGACCGGCATGAGTAACACGAAAAACAAAATGAACATCGTTGGGCAAAACCCAAGTGAAAAACTAAAACCGAGCATGAATGCGCCCCAGTTCCCTTTTCTTTTTCCTTTGTTTCCTCCTGCCTCTTGATGTTTCCACAGCTTCACTGTCCACCTCATTGTAAAGAAACCAAGCATATAGAAACCAATTAAAATAAGCAAAGGGCCTAGAATCTTCCTAATCCATGGGAAATATGGTGTGAGTTCTCGTTGGAATTCTTGTCCAATAATCCAAACGATACTTCCTAAAGCTGTAAAAGCAACGATTTTTCCGAGTGTATAAAAGATAGTATTAGACCAAGAAATTCCTTGATTAAGAGACTTCGACCCGTAGAGTGTTATAGCACTAATATTTCCAGAGAATTGACATGGCGCTAAAGCACCAACCAGACCTAGTAACAAGGCGAAAAATAGGGGAATTGATTCCATACTGTTAGCAGCATTCATAAAAGGCTCTCTAAAAAATGCACTGACTTGATCTACTAGTTGATAAAACACACTACTCCCACCTTTAGCTGTTGACCTTAGAATTATAAGCACCGGTTATAACTGTAATTAATAAATATTACTTTGGTACAATTTTTTCCAATGCTTCTACTACTTCTGCTTCCGTTTTGCCCCCAACTTTACGTTCTATAACTATACCTTCTTCATCTAGTAATAATGTATGAGGTAGAGCAGTGACACCATAAGCATTACTTACAAGCAGGTTACGGTCAATTGGATTGGGATATGGTACTTGGTGCCGATCAATAAAACTTTGGACTTGAACCGACGATTCATCTACATTTACGGCAATGATTTCTACCCCTTTTTCTTTATATTCTTCATAATGTTCTTTTAAATACTCCATCTTTGCCGTACAATACTTACAGTAAGTAGCCCAAAAAGTTAAATAAACACCTTTACCCTTATAATCATCAAGTTCAAATTTGTTCTCATTGACATCTTTAAGAATAAAGTTTGGCGCAATATCCCCTGTGTCTACTAGTCCTCTTTCTTCTGTAAATTGAAGAAAAAAAGTATATCCAATTGCAAGCATCATTACAAACAAAATGGAGGCTCGAACGATTAATCTACGTTTCTTCATTTTATTCTCCCCTTGAAAGCTAACTTGTTTATTGTGAAATTATAACGATAATTTGTGATTAAATTGTGAAGATCTTAATTCTTAATGCAGTCGGTCCAATAACCCAATAACTACCTAGAAGGTAGCGGCAATCTATAAATTGTCACTTCATAAAAATGTGCTTGAACCTATTAGGCCCAAGCGTTAACATATTAGCATTTTCTTATTTTAACTCTGTCTATTCGGCACTACCCTTATTGACAATCTTCGTCCATGTGTCCCCGCTATCCTTTGTGATATAAATATCCTTATTTAAAGTAGAAAAAACATATTCACTTGCATTTTGGGGGTTTTGCCTCACGTAGGCAATAGCATCATCACTATCTAATGAGGGAATGCTGAGATGACTCTGGCTATTATCAACTAAACTGATTGACAATAATTGCCCAGACACACTCACCAATAGGGAATTGTTATGATCAAAAGATACAGCTGTTGCATTTTCATTTTCGAGTAAAGGCTCAAATGAATTGCCGTAGTCCGTAGAAATAAAGACTCCACTATCAGTGCCAATTGCGACTGTTCCTTCTTCCGTTGGGTGAGCGGCTAATGTAGAAGCTTGTCCAACTAACCCTTCTAATTTACTTTGATTCCATGTTTTTGTTTCATCCGTTGAATAATAAAAACCTGGTTCATCCATTCTTGAATTTGGTTCCGGATTAAATACAAAAATATCTTTTGTTGTGTATCCTACTGTCATCCCGTGGAAATCTATTTCTTTGTATAAATCAAGAGTTTCTAACGTTTTTCCTTTATCAGTACTTTTTAAAATTCCAAAGGGATTCGCCATTTTCGAACCAGGAGCTGGATGTCCACTACTATAGAATCCATCTTCCACCATTGAAAAACCCATATAGTCATGTTGTTCACCTTCTGTTTGATTAGACCATATACCATCTGAATACATCTTTAAGCCATCATGAGAAGGAACATAAATCTCCTGTCCATTATTCGTGTAGCCTAATCCGTGGATATGCGTAAATGTAACCCCGTTCTCAGTACTCTCGTTATTATGCAAGAATCCAAGAATAACTGCCGCTAACAAAGGGATAAAACAAAGGAAGAGAACTGATTTTGATATTTTGTTTAATTTATTTCTTTTAACACTTTCTTCTTTCTTTTGTATGTTTAGTCCATTCATTTTCTTTTTTAAAACGTACCAAACGAGGAGAAGTACGACGAATAAAACTAAAGATCCAATAATCCCATTTTTGATCATTGTATTCATTAGAAGCTCTTGTTGATGTTCTTCTTCTGTTCCGTGTGCTAAAACATTAAAAGGAATGGCTAACAAAGTTAAAACCATAGCAAAGCTGTATAGTAAGTGTCTCATTTATTCTGCCTCCAACAAATTTTGTGTTTTTTTCTTTATTTAATATAAATGAAAGATGTGGTAGAAATGTGATAAATAAAATTTTATCACACATTAAAAACCTGTGAAGCCGTTGAATACATTGTTAATTAGAAATGATGATATTTTTGACAACCAATCAAAGTATAAAATGATCCCCATGATGATCATCATATACCCGCCAAATTGCACAATTTTATGAGTATGTTTTTTTATGAAGGTTAATTTCCCAATAAAAAAAGTCATAATGAAAAAAGGTATTGAAAATCCAAGACTGTAAGTAACCATATATAGTAGTCCAGAACCCGGATTTGCGACACTTAAGGCAATTACCGAAGCTAAAATAGGTCCTATACAAGGTGTCCAACCAGCCGCAAAACCAATACCAATCAAACTTGAACCAAGGTATCCAGTTGGCCGATTTTTCAATGTGATTTTTTGCTCTTTCATTAAAAACTTTGGTTTTATTAAACCCAGTATTACTAATCCAAAAAAGAAAATGATAATTGCTCCTATTTGACGGATAAATTCATTATACTTTAAAAAATATGTTCCAATAAACGAAGATGACATCCCTAACACGATAAAAATGAGGGAGAACCCTATTAGAAAAAGGAGAGTGTGAGCAACAGCTTGTTTATTAAATGCTTTGCCTCCCTCTTTTAATTGGTCCGTTGACATCCCTGTAATATAGGAGATAAATGCAGGGTATAAAGGAAGATTACATGGAGAAATAAAAGATAATAATCCAGCTCCAAATGCTAATAATAGTAGTGTTACATCATAGATAGTGTTACCTCCTCAATACTTAACCTCTTAATAATTCCAAAGCATACTCAAAATCATATAATATAAATGTGATGAATCTATGAAGAATAAGACATTAAACAGAATAAGTTAACAGTTACCAAAAAAGGACACGAATACGATAAATCACTGAATTCGTATTTATATTAGCGCTTCCCTAATTGTTTAATAATGTATAGGCAAAAGAGCATAATATAAAGACATAATATATGAAGTTTTTCCTAAGGAGTATCAGTCTATGTTGCAAACGGTTTCTTGGTATCTTCCATCCTTTTTTACAGCATCACTCTTGATTTTAACAGGGTGTTTTGGTGACTGGAGAAACTGGAGGAAATACTATCCGACAATTCTTTTTATCGTTTTAGTTAGCCTTTTTGCCTACGTTTTAACTTATGATCATCCACTGTGGTTATATCATGGAACTTTCTTGTCTCCAAACCGGACAATGAATGAATTACGGGTCGCTTTTCTATCACTTCCTGCTATTATATTACTTTATCTTTCATTCTATCCATATGCCTCAAGGATTTATCTGCAAATAATTTATACTATTATATTTATAATTAGCGGGTCGATATTTGAATTTTTATATGTATTTCTTGGAATTATTACATTTCATAACGACTGGCATATGTGGTGGTCAGTTGCTACATGGTTTGTCCTGTTCCTGGTAGCAGCTATCCATAATAAAAATCCACCGTTGGCATGGATTATTTGCGTGATTTTCAGTGTGATTATTATTATTTATTTCAAACTTTCTTTATTCGAATAAACTCAGGATAATAATTAAAAATTGTCTTAATCGAAATAAGTTGCGTTTAAAATCTTATATTTAGTGAATGAAAAACAGCAGGATATGAATCTTTCAGTTCGCCCTGCTGCCCTTCATTAGTTAACTATCTATTTTTATTGACGAATAAATAAACTGATCATTGTCTAGTCCTGCGTTAAAAAAGTTTCCATTTGCTCTTGATGGTGCAGGTCGTGTTTTGAAAACATATCGACGAGTTTATTCGTTGTGAATGTTTCTTCGGATCCCCTTATCTTAAACGTCATCTGGTCGTCCAAAGACATGATTTGTTCAATTAACAATTTACGACTTGTGATAAATCCTTCTAAAATCCGCGATACTTTTCGACCTTCAAGGGAAGCTATAGCTGCTCGGTTATACACTGCAGGATACGGAAAGGGCGGCAGCGACGAGTCCTGAGCCAAACGAGGAATTACTGATTCCATCAAGTAGCTATCCCAGTAGTATAAGTGTCCGACGATTTCACGGATTGACCATTTTCCGGACTTTATGGGAACTGTCAGCATTTTTGCATCATAACTTTGCAAATGTTCTACATAGGAAAGCATGTTTCGCAGCGATTCTACTTCTGTTGTCATTTTAACTTGATCGTTTCTATATGTACTCATATTGTTTGATTTCTCCTTCCAGAACTTTTTTATTTTTCAAGTTCAACTTAGGCTATACTTTAGCATAAAAGTACCCCTTACTAAAACCATCAGAAAATATTCCTTCACGAATAATTAGCAGCAAATTGACTTCATTGATGATGGACACTAGTCTTCCCCTTATCTTAGCAGATTTATCTAACAATCCTTGATTATATTATTCTTCGTTAAAAAACTGATAAACTATAATGTTTATGCAAAGATTATATGAAACCTAAAAGATACATTATTCTCTTTTAATAACAAATCACCATGCGATTATTTCGCATGGTGATTTGTTATCCTCATTCCTTAACAAAACGAATCTTTTGATTTTGGAACGGATAACCCAAATAATGGTCTAATATATAGTGCAACAAAAGTCCCAGCTAGTGCTAGGATTCCCCAAATATAACCATGAAGACTAAATGACGCAATGCCGCCGAAATACGCGCCAATGTTACAACCGAAAGCGAGACGGGCACCATAGCCTAACAACAATCCTCCAATGACAGCCGCAGCTACATTTTTAAGATTAATACTAGTAAACTTGAAAAGCCCACCTGCCGCTGAAGCAAGGAATGCTCCAAGAATAACACCTAAGTTCAGTACGGTAGTTGAATCAGCAAAAATGGATGATTGCAGTGCTGCTTCATTTGCACCTTGCCAATATCCCCAACTAGCAACATCGACTCCGAAAAACATGAGAATTTTAGATCCCCACAATGCAAAAGCGGAAGTAACCCCCCATGGCGTACCACGTGTCATTAAAGTTAAAGCATTAAGGACAGCCAGCGCAATAGCTGCTGCGAATAATGGCCATGATCCGCGGAAAATCCTTTTCCAACCTTTTGTTGAAGGTACAGGTGCCATTTTTGGTGGTTTTCTCTTTTTCTCTATAATGATCGTAATCCAAGTGATAAGACCAAATAATGCAATCGATAAAGCCCAAGCACCACCATAACCGAGTCCTGTAGATGTTGCTAGAGAAACAGGTTCAAAGGCTGGTAGATCTTCGGTCCAAAATGGTAGATGATAGGCTCCTATTGTTGAACCGACGATAAAGAATAATAGAGTTATAAACATAACAGTACGTCCGCCTCCAACTGCATACAGCGTACCAGATGCACAACAACCTCCTCCAAGTTGCATCCCTATTCCAAATAAGAAAGCACCAACGAGAAGACTAACACCTAATGGTGCCACATATCCGCTGACGCCTCCACCAAAGAAGGAATAACCAAATGCTAAAATTGGAGCAAATAATGTTACCGCAACTGCTAGCATTAGCATGTGCGAACGGATTGCCTGCCCATTTCCAACAGACGCAAGCCTGCGAAATGCCGAAGTAAAGCCAAAGCGAGCATGGAGCAGTGTGTATCCAAGCAGCACACCAATAACTAGTAAGGTTGAGCAATAGTTTGTGTGAAAGCAAGATAACTCAATAAGATTGCCGCAACAACTAGACCACCAATGATTAGTGACTTTTGAGGTTTATTTAAATCAGCACTATTTTGCTGAACTGGATCTTTTACTTCATCTATAGGTTGAACCTTAGTCATTTAAAACACCCTTTTCTGATAAAATTAGTATGAATTACTTTTATTACAATAACAGCATCACGATAGGGTGTCAAAAAATTGAATTTAAAGACTATTTTTTCTGCCAAATGGGTTAGTTGTTCTTGATGATAAAGCAACTGATCTTCTTCAAGAATTAGGAAATATGCAGGCTTCCTTATGAACCAGAGATAAGTTTCATTTGCATAATAAGCTTTAGTTTATTCTTCATTATTTCACAAATACTTCTTCCGATAATGGCTTAACGTAAGGAGAGGCCAAATGTAGCGATAGCTATGGTAATGAATATAAAAGGCACCAGGAATACCCGCTCCAGTTGGATACTCTGTTTTCCAATTAGATTGATGAACACTATCGATTAGTTGCATGATTCCCTTGTTTATGGCATTTGTTGGCTGATCGGCAGCAGATATTAGTGCATCCAAGGCCCATGCTGTTTGAGAAGGAGTACTAGCATGAAGAGGCACATACCTATTGTAAATATCACTCAGGCAGGACTCTCCCCACCCCCCATCTTTGTTTTGTATGGATTGTAACCAGTTTACACCTTTGTTAATAGAACGGTGGTTTTTTCTGATTCCAACGGCTGTTAATCCTGTAATAGCCGCCCATGTTCCATATATATAAGAAATTCCCCACCGTCCATACCATGAACCATTTTCTTCTTGATTTTTGACTAACCATTGAATCCCCGATTGAATTTGTGGATAAGCGGTGTTGAAACGTACATCTTTTCCAAGAAACTCTAATGTCCTACCCGATAGGTCGGATGTGGAAGGGTCAATAAAAATTCTTTCGGCTCCATCAACTGGTAGTAGTGATAGTAGAAAGTTATCTGTGTTTTTTTCAAACGCAGACCAACCTCCGTCATTATTTTGCATCGATAAAACCCATTGCACTCCTCTCGACCAATTATTTGCGTAACTTGGATTAACACTCGTCAGACCTTTTATCGCTCTTAAAGATGCGGTTGTATCATCGACATCGGGTAGTATCGTATTAATGTCCGAAAAGCCCCAACCTCCAGGTGTTGTATTGGAATTATTTAATGCCCAATCTCCGTATTTATAGTGCTGTCTGGATAAAAGATATTCACCAGCTTTTATAATCATCGGATCTGTAGCATTAATCCCAGTCTGTTGCAGGGAATCGCTAATAAGCGCAGTATCCCAAACAGTGGAAGTACAGTTCTCCAAATGGTAGCCATCCTTTGTTTGACAAATAAGATTTTTAGACCCTTTCATAGCTTCTACTATTAAAGAATCATGCTTGGAATAGCCTAGGGATAGTAGAGCAAACACCATAAAAAAGGTAGCAACAAAATAGCTGTACAAAGTCCCATCAGGTTCAATGCGACTTAACATAAACTGTTTCGAGTTTTCAAAGGCAAGACTGCGAAGATTTTTCGGAAAGTTAATGAGTTTGTTTATTTCTTTTTTTACGGTCGTTAAGAGACCTCGAGACAATTCTGAGGTATCTTCATTTAGCTGCCTTTGAACAATAAGATCAGATAAATCAGGTGTTCTACTTGATTTCAGGTGGTATTTTAAATTTGAGGTAATAAGAATCGGTACAATATTTACCCGGGCATAGCCGACAAAATCATATAAGCTAATTGGAGAAGATCGTGGTAATAAAATGAATTCTATTGGAATTTGTAAATGGATAGGCCATGGTAATTGACCGGTTAAGGAAAGCATCACTTTCGTCAATTCTTGAGCATTTGTTAGACCACCATTTTTGATAATAAAGGATTTAGCTCTAACCATAAGCTGATCCTGTTCATCTACATAACCTGAATACCGTAAGGCAAAATAAGCATCTATAGTTGCGGAAAGATTCCCATCGGTTTCGTCTTTAAATAATTTCCAGGCGCCATTTTTATTCTGAATTGCAAGAAGTCGATTCACAAGAATTTTAATGAGTTCTTCATCATCGTCATGTAAAGATCTTAATAAAATAATCATATAAGCATCTGTCATAGGGCCAGATTCAAAGCAGTAGTGCCAAGAACCATCTTCTTCTTGGGCTGCTCTTAATACGTTGGTTAAATATTCTATAGTGTGATGAATTTTCTTTTCCATTAGCCACCTCCTATACATAAAGGTATATTAATAGGACGGCTATTATGCATCTCTTTCTAATTGTCAGAAACATGATATTACCCACTGAATTAATCAATAAAAAATTCTCCTTTGAAATTATATCTATTTTAACTTCAAAAAAGGGAAAATAGAGTGCACACTTTGCATTTTTATCGTGTTTAGAGCGGGGATATAGAATTGATTAACTTCCTCATTCTTCTTTTCAGCACGATAGTCCTTTATATATGCTAAAATTTCCTTGAGTACCAAGCGTCTACCGAGGATTGCTCTATCTGAAATTGTATGATATCAAACTACTCATCCACACATCATAGGACTTTTTTATAAACTGTCCATTTTATAGGTTACAGTTCATATGGAGGGAATACTAAATTATAATTTACTTTTTTCTCATTTTTCGTTCTAACCATGGTTTAAGTACCGTCCCCGCAATGGCTATAACAACGACAGCAACAAAAGCCCACACGATCATCATGACGGACTCCGTTGAATGTTCTCCCAAATAGGAATACAACATAGTGGCTGGTGATTGACCAATCGCTGTACCAATTATATACACCTTAAATTTCATCTTCGTAAAACCGGCAGCGTAACTTATGATACCATATGACATAATGGGAACAACTCTGCTGATAATTATAGCGTACATACCATAGCCATAGCGCACAAAAAATCGATCGGACCACTCCAATGCTTTTCGATTGACCAATTTTTTCACAACAGGTCTTCCTAGTGTACGAGCTATATAAAAACATAGTGTTGCATCAATCAGTGCGCTCGACCATGAAAGTATCCCTCCCCAAAATGCTCCAAAAAGAAGACCATTAGCAAAAGTGGGAATGAAAGCTGGTAAAGGTGCAATCAGAACAGATAAAACCATTAACAAAGCAGATATTACAGGAGCCCAAACACCGAAAGTCAAAAGATAGTTTTTCACGGTTTCTATATCGCCATGGGATAATTGTGTGATAGCTTGAAAGATAAAATTACGGAAGCCTGGTGACAATGCATATAAAGCTAATAATAGTAACATGCCATAGGCTAAGATATAACTATACTTTTTTCGATTAGTTACCAAATCTTTTGCCTCTTTCTATACGTCTAGTATGAATATATTAGGATACACTAGTGGAGGAAAAAAGAGTGGATATGACCATTCTTTTCGGATTATTGACCTAAACGGACTTCTTGTTAAAGAATTTGATGTACATGCCCTTTTGTTGAAATACGTGAAGTTTCCGTAGTTTTAAATAGTCTATTAGAAGCACATTTCTCTCTTAGCAAACGTGCGGAAAGCAAAGTCAATAACAGGTAATTTTTATATTTTATTAACTCCAACTTTTAACAAGGTAGCTTTCCTAACAAGCTTAATTTGTATTTCCAATCGCAGGTATTGGATGTTTATGAAGCATTCGTGCAAAATGCAATAAGTTATAAGACATTACCTTTGTGTTTTTATTGGTAAATTCGTTATCTTTTCCACCTTCTATATATGAGGGTCCTGGACCTGCTTCTCCAACCCAATACGCATCAACGTTAGGAGGAACGGTGAAACCAATATGTTGCAAGCCATACAAGATGGACTTCGCAGATTCTTTCGCTCCATCTTCGTTACCTGTGACAACAGCGCCCCCAACTTTATTATAATAAATCGCCTGCCCTTTTTCATTTGTTTCCGCGCTAGACGCATACAATCTCTCCATAACAAGAGTAGAAATGCTACTTTTTTCCCCAATCCAAATTGGAGTTCCAATAATAACTATATTAGCAGAAAGTACTTTTTCCATAATTTTTGGCCATTCATCTCCATTTCCCATGTCTGGTGCCATTCCCGGCGAAACTTGGTAATCGGCGATACGGATTTCTTCGGTTTCGGTGCCCTCTTTATTCAACCATTCGGCAGCTTTTTGTAACAAGCAACTCGTATGTGACTCTTCTTCACTTGTCTTTAAGGAACAATTTAACATTAATGCTTTCATTTTAAACATCCTTTCTATATTTTATAGAGCTTTGATATATGTTACCGGAAAATAATTTTATTGATCTGTCCAAACCTTAAGACTAGTCCAGGAAACAGCCTCTATAAGCATGCTCCCATTCCAGCTCTGTTAGAAGATGTTATCAGGCATCACGCATAGGCTTCGGTTACATAAAAGATTGTAACTGTCGTGATGTATGTTCTTTAACCCGAATTCAGTTGCCGTAAACACTCATAAAGATAAAAATGTAAGCTATCTTACGTGTTATGAAATAAATTATATATTTTGGTGGGCATCTCTTATTCCGTTCTCACTTTTCTTCTTTACTTATAGATAATGAGGTACAATACGAAGAAGATAGTCTTAGATACACTCATTTTTTCTTATGTAGAAATAGTATTGTTGCAAATATAACTATAACTCTGGAAATGAGAGGGTACGAGCATGGATAACTAACACTCCTATCTAATATCAATATTTTTGAAGAACTTGAAATGAAAGAATTACAGTTGATTGATCGAAGTAGTACAATGACTCCTGTAAAAAAAGGGACATTAATCCTTTCTCCTGATAAACCATTAGAAGTATTATTTATTCTGAAAAAAGGACAAGTTCGCCTGTATCGAATGAACTCAAGCGGAAAACAGTTTACGACTGATATACTATTAGATGGAAATATATTTGGTGAAACGAAAAACTTAATGTTAAGTGACCAAGAGACTTATGCCGAGTGTAATTTATGCACGATGAATAAAGAAAAGTTTGAAGATTTTATTGCCTCACACCCCCCTGCCGCACTAAAGCTTATCGAAATATTATCCAATCGATTAAAAGAAACTTATGAAATTAGTGAAAAGATTGCCCTCGGTAGCGTTCGCTATAGAACATTGTTTTTACTGATGAAAATGAGTGAAAAAAGTGGTCGGCGTGAGAAAGAATGGCAATCCATTCGAATGAAACTTACACACGAAGATATTGCAACTATGGTAGGATCTACAAGAGAAACGATTACACTGCTCATGAGTAAACTTCGTAAAGAAGGGCTTTTGAAAAAAAGTCTGTTTGGCTACTCAATCAAAGCTGACGAGATCACTAGCATTTTAAATAAAGAAGAATAGCTTTATTTCTGTAATACAAAAAAATCCCCTTCCTCGATCTTCGGAGGAAGGGGATTTTTGACTGAAGAGTTACTTCCGTCATAGCGAATGAAAGTGGTGTGATATACTTTCATTCAACAATTTTAGCACTTAATCTGCCAAAAATTGTGATAGAAATACTCTTTATTTATGCTTTTGTCCAATTAGCCTCAAGCTCTACTCCAGCGGCTTTTAATGTTGTATAGACAGGGCAACGTGCATCTGTTTTATCTTTTAACTCATCTATACGATCTTGAGATTCACTCGTCGTTACTTTTGCATGAACAGATACTTTTTCAAAGTAAGGACGAACATCAGCCTGTCCCATTAGACCTCGTGGATCCAATTCACCATTTACATCAAATTCGATGGACTCTAAATCAAATTCCATTTCTTTTCCCACCATATTGGCAATTACGTTTTCACAGCCTGCTAACGAGGCGAGTAAATTTGATAATGGATCCTGTCCTTCATCCGTTCCACCCATTCCACCCATATTAGGTGGCTCATCTATAATAACCTCATGTTGCTTCGCCTTTAGTGTTGATTTCATGTTCTTTGTTGTTCCAGTAACCTGGAACGTCATTTTATTACTCATATTAATATTGCCTCCTTTTTATCCTATATTGAATGGGTTACCTGAAACGCTCATATTCTAACGTAAGCTAGCTTACATTTGTGTTTCTGATGCATGAAATCAGCATTTAAAACTTCTCTCATTTTTTAGACTTTTGAAAACTACAAAATTGAAAAAGACACCAGTACCAATTTCTTGTAACGGTGTCTTATGATTATTGTCCTTCAGTATTATTTTCATTATTGTATTAACTTTTAATTAGAATTTTAATTTGCTTCAGTTTCTCTTGGTTAGTTGGTTTTCCGCCATTTTAACTAATTCTCGAACCATCTTTCCACCTATATTGCCACCAATTTTTCCTGCGTCCTTTGCTTTAATTTCTCCATTGTAACCGTTGACCAAAGGAATCCTTTGTTTTTGAGCGGATTCAAACTTCGCATTATCTGGATCCTGGGTATTGGACACCCTTGCCTTTAACTGATTTAATTGTTCTCTTGCTTCTGGAACAAGAATTTTATTCCTTTTCCCCACTATATATCCTCCCCTTTCTTTTTCTTTCTCATTCTTTGCGGGGAGTATTAAAAATATCCTAAGTATTATGGGGGACGAATGGAAAAAATGTGAATAACTATACATAAGACCATAATTTTTTTGGATTAGTGTAATATGGATTGGTTTTAAAGCGTAACCTAAAAACCATAAACAAAGCAGGACAAAGATTGCCCTGCTTCTCTAAAAATTAATAAGTTGGTGTAAAACCAGCTGAACCTACAATGATTAATAGGATAAACAAGACTACAATTAAAGCGAAACCACCACCTGCATAACCTCCAACTGCACTCATTCTAACACCTCCAATTTATATCATGTAGTCAATCGTATGCAGAATGTTTAAGTGAGTTTGGACTGTAGATACAAACTGATACAGAAAAATTATGGAGTTATAAAGACTAGATTAATCTTCTGTTTACATTTTTATTAAAATAAATCGGGTCTGTTACCTGGATATCCATAACCTCCGAAAGCGCCGCTAGCACCTGGATAGCCATTGTATCCTCCATAGCCACCAAAACCAGTTCCTGGATAACCACCGTAGCCTCCGAAGCCGGCAGTAGCTGGATTGCCATTGTAACCACCGTAACCTCCATAGTTAGCTCCTGAATAACCATAAGCACCATAGCCAGGGGTACCCGGATAACCGGCGTAACCTCCGTATCCACCGGGGGCAACTCCTGCAGGTACATCATTATCGAATAATTCTCCGCCGAGATAACCTAATCCAGCTCCTAAAAGCCCTGCACTCAGCGGACCTATACTACCGTATCCTAATCTTGAATCTCTTGTGTGAGCTATTTGTTGATTGTACATCGGATTCGAATGCATTCCTTGATTGTACATTTTAGATCTCCTCTCAAGCACAAACGTAAGCTTGTGTTTATGTCCTTATCGGCTTTCACTCTAGCCTATGAAATTAGGATAGAAGTGTCATGGGCATATACCTTTTTTTGAGTTGTTGATGATTTCGCCCAATCAGTCATTTTTAGCACAATAATGGCTAATCGTCTTTTAGGTTGCTATCCATATTCAAAATATTAAATTAAGAAAAATACTATTAGCATCTCTCTATTGAAGAAAGGAAATATGAAAAGCAACAGATTGGACTAAGGCTGTTTGCTACCCAAAAATTCTTGCTAATCCTTATTTTAATGATACAATAATCTAATGTCTCGAACTTCTAGAATGATTATTGATGTATTTGTGGCTCTTTGCTATTTTTGAAGTTATCTACAAATAGCTTGAAATAGCCATTATACCTTGTGAAATCAATAGTGTTGTCCCTTTTAAAATGGCAATCTTCTTTTTTAAGAGGAGTATGGACTCGTTTTTCCACTTCCAATTATATGAAAAAAGGGGTTATTCTAGTCGATATATTTAGTGAAATAAGGCTCTTCAAAGTGTAATTAATTATGTGAAACTATGTGAAATTATTTACATGAAAGATGAGTAGAAAACACAAAAAATGTTTGGAATTAATAATGTAATAAATATGGGGGAAAGATCATGAAACAAATAATCAGCAGTAAACCACTAGTTTTTTGGGTAGTATTAGCTTTCTTATGGGTTAAAACAATCGTTGTTAGTTTAACAGAATTTCAATTTTCATTAGAAAACGTGAATCAGTTGATTATATTGCTGTTAAATCCATTGCCTGTGCTTTTATTAGCATTTACATTTATCCTGATGCAAAAAGAAAAAAGACAAACTGGTCTTTTACTTATTTTCATGAGTTTAATTTCAGCTATTCTTTATGCCAATATTGTCTACTATAGGGAATTTACGGATTTTATTACTATACCATTACTTCTCATGGGGAATAATGTTAATGATTTAGGCTCTAGTATTCAAACGCTTGTGAACGGGTATGATCTATTGTTTTTCATAGACATCCCCATTGCAGCGATATTGCTTTATAAATGGAAAAAAGCTAGGAATACACCAGACGAGAAATACAGTTTTAAAAAACTTAGTCCGCTCTATGGTTTGATTATTCTGATAACTATCGCAAATATCAGTCTAGCAAACATTGAAAGACCAGAATTATTAACCCGCACATTTGACCGGGATCTTTTAGTAAAGAATCTTGGGATCTATAGTTATCACATTTATGATGCTCAATTGCACATAACATCCAGTGTTCCCAGAGTTTTTGCAAACGAGTCAGAGCTTGAAGAAGTCAATGATTATATTAATGAGGAAGCTATTGATTATATCATTAAAGAAGATAAGGAAGATATGGAAAAATCTGAAGAAAAAGATTTATTTGGTATTGCAGAAGGAAAAAATGTTATTTTTGTTGCGGCAGAATCACTTCAGGATTTCGTCATTAACGAGACTGTTAACGGTGAAGAAATCACTCCGTTTCTGAATGATTTAATCGATGATAGTTTGTATTTTGAAGAGTTTTATCATCAAAGTGCTCAAGGGAAATCGTCCGATTCCGAGTTTCTGGTTGCAAATTCGCTTTATCCATCAGCAAGAGGCGCAGTGTTTTTCACACATTCCAGTAATGACTATTATGCTATGCCTGAGATCATGAAGGAAAATGGATATTATACAGCTTCTCTTCACGGAAATAATGGAAGTTTCTGGAATCGTAATGTCATGTATGAGCAGTTCGGGTATGATCGTTTTTACACAAAAGATGATTATAATGTTACAGAGGAAAACAGTATTGGATGGGGATTAAAGGATATTCCTTTCATGGAGCAGTCAGTCGATCATATGCTTGATATGCCTCAGCCTTTCTATACGAATTTGATTACATTAACAAACCACTTCCCTTTTGATTTAGGCGAAGAAGATATGTATATCGACAGGTATGATTCCAACAGTAATACGTTGAATAAATACTTTCCAACCGTTCGATATATGGATGAGTCGATTAAGGAGTTATTTAATGAGTTAAAAGAAAACGGACTCTATGAAGATTCTATGATCATCATCTACGGAGATCATAACGGTATTTCAACGAACCATAACAAGGCTATGTCTCAATATTTAGATAAGGAAGTTACACCATTCGTTGAAGTTGAACTACAACAGGTACCGCTTATCATCCATATACCTGGTGCTGAAGGTGAGACAATTTCAACTGTCTCAGGACAAATAGATGTTCGTCCGACACTCTTTCATTTACTCGGTATGGAGATAGAGAATCAAACGATTTTTGGTAACAATCTCTTCTCTGAAGATCGCGAAGAGTTGGTTATATTGAGAAATGGTGATTTTATTACAGATGAAGCGATGTTTATTGGCAACACGTGTTATGACAAAACAACAGGTGAACCTGCGGAAACCCCTTTATGTGAATCTTATAAAGAAAAGGTTCAAGAAGAATTGCAGCTCTCGGATAGTATTATTCAAGGAGATTTACTCCGTTTTAGTGAAAGTATTAAAGAGCAACAACCGATCCAATCAATCAATAAAAATACCTTTAATGAACAAGAACACTAAAGCCAATTTCTTCTAAAGCTATTTAGGACGTAAAACATATAAAAAGCCGACTTCCAGTTTAATATCAAATCTGGAAGTCGGCTTTTTTCTTATTGATATAAATTGTTAATAAGGCTGATAGATTATACCTAATAGGGTTCTGTACTCCTCCCCTCGGTCGTGTTGCAACTATTTCTCACAATGGTTTTCCAATAACTCCACGCTTTTAGATAGTCTTCTAAATCACTAGGATGATGTTTCATACACATGGCTAACCTTAGAAACAAACCTATAAGAACTTCTTCATATAAATGTTGCTCTTTACCGTCCCATTTTGTTACTAAGTGATTTGCGGCAGATTCTATTGTTTGTTTAGATAAGTCATCGGGTGAAGAACAAAAGGCATAAATTAAATCGTAGAGTGGCAGTCCAAGAAGAGGAGTTGGATCGATTACCCCAGACAACTGAGCGTTATTAAAAATAAAATTATGTATACCACAATCGCCATGTAATAAAAAAGGTTCTTCGTTTAATGGAATTCTCTTCGGACTTTTTATAAGATGATCTATTAAGATATAATCTTCATTTTTAAGAAGAGAACCTAAAATTGTCTTTGCTTCATTTCCTTCATTCAAAAGAAAATCTGGCCATGTTTCAGTAGAATCATCTTCCCATCCCCAGAGATTCGAAGTAGGCACGGTCGTATAGTTATTAATAAGTTCAAGCACAAGTTTGTGAAGTATGTAACTTTTATTATTTCTAACTTGGTCTGTATCACCAGCAATGTAAGAATAAACGATGTACTTGTAAGATTGTTCAACGTATAAAAGGTTAGGTAATAGATTTATCTTTTTGTATGAGTCTAAATAGAGTACTTCTGATTTAAGAACTTGTGGGTCATTCATTTTAACGACACACTTCTCAGTTCCATTTTTCTCTAGTAAATACAATTTACTTGAAGTCCATCCATTTAATTCTTCAAATGTTATTGCATCTGAATGAATGATAACTTTATAAAATAATTCGTTAATAATTTCTTGAATATCCATACTTATCTCCGTTTCGAAAGTAATTTGGTACTTAATTTGTTCTACAGCTTCCCTAAAGATAACAGAGTTTTATCATAATAAACAACCTTACTTCGATGGGATATCGAAGTGAGGTTGCATCTCTTTAGATGAAGTGACTTTTAATTAATATGTGCAATGGCTATACACGCTGCACGCCTGTTCTGAGAAAACCACTCAGACCATGCTTAAGACAATGCAGCGGATTCGCTCATTGCTTAAAGGATGTTCAAAAAGGTAAATAACTCCCTTTTTGAACATCCTTTAAAAT
>NZ_JBIMEV010000052.1:0-30373 GCF_051262595.1 Salipaludibacillus sp. CF4.18 | reverse complement strand
GTAAATATTTTAAGACTAAATTTGAAGAGCTTGGATATGACGTGAAAATTATATCAAGACAACCTCCGTACATTTCCTGGGAGGATACAGCCGGAATAATAGAAGCATTAGAAGGTGCAGAACTTCTGGTTAATCTGGCTGGAAAATCAGTGAATTGCCGATATAATGAAGAAAATAAGAAGGAAATCATATATTCAAGGGTCAAGACAACGACTATTCTTGGAGAGTGTATGTTCGCTTGTGAAAAACCACCTGAAGTTTGGATGAATTCGAGCACGGCTACTATTTACCGACACGCGGAAGATCGCCCGATGTCAGAAGAAAATGGGGAGATTGGGTCAGGATTTTCAGTTGATGTTGCTTTACACTGGGAGAAAACTTTCTTTGCTTATGACTTACCAAAAACAAGAAAAGTCGCTCTCCGCACTGCTATTGTGCTCGGTAAAGAGGGAGGAGTCATGACACCATATCGAAACTTAGTGAAGTTTGGGCTTGGAGGTGTCCAAGGAACAGGAAAACAAAAATTTAGCTGGATCCATATTGAAGATCTATTGCAAATTGTGCTTTTTCTAAAGGAAAGAGAGGATCTTAGCGGTGTATTTAATTGTTCGTCGCCAAATCCTGTAAGTAACCATGAGCTTATGAAATCATTACGAACGGAAATGAATAAGTCGTTTGGTTTACCTGCCCCAAAATGGATACTGGAAATAGGATCGGCCATGATAAGGACGGAAACAGAACTGGTTTTGAAAAGCCGCTGGGTTATTCCAGAACGACTGGAACGAGAAGGATTCACGTTTACTTTCAATACACTTCATAAGACGTTGCAGGACGTTTTATAATCAATCAAAATATTACTTCTTTGGAGAAATTACATACTTGTGTACAGGGATAAAAAGTGTTAGGAATGCCTCTTAAATTCAATGTTGATTTGGTAGGCATTTAGATTCGTTAATAAGATTTTCGGTATAGGCTGATATTTGTATAATGAGTGAAAAGGGTAATTGGTTATTTATGTTAAAATTAGTGTAGAGGAACACAGACGTTGTGAAAAGATATTAATCTAGTGATATTCTTTATTTGTAGTCCATTCCGAGAAATAACCCCTGTCAGGAGGAATTTAAGTGAAAAAATATCTATTTGTGATTACATTTTTTAGTATTTTTTTGTTTGGATGTCAACAGGGGGCTCTTACAAATGGTAATGATTCTACAAAAGATAGAGTCTATAGCAGCTTATGGGATGAGAATAGTATCAATGTCAAACAGAAAAAAACAACGGGAACTACGCTACAATAAATGAAATTCAGGCGAATGATCAAGTGGAAACTCTTATTGAAGCTTTGAAAAACGCTGACTGGCAGGAAAATGTGGAAGTGGATATTGGTCCCCCTGATTTTCGCTTTACTTGGAATTCATATAATCACAGCGTTTGGAGAAACCGAGATTATAATAGAATAGAATTAAAAATTGAGGGACAATCGAATTACGGAACATTGTCTAAAAACTCTTCTGAAATTGTATATGAGATCCTAACAGATAAAAAATGGGAAGCTCAATAGTATTGGGAGCAGAGGTGTTGAAGAAATAAGAAGGGAGCGGATTATATTCGGTCACGATAACTGTATTTTTTACTCTAAAATCGGAGGAGATATGTTTGATAGTAGAAGCCGCAATGCTGAAAGTTAAGCAAGGAATGGAAGATGATTACGAGGATGCATTTAGGGAAGCCTCAAAAATCATTTCATCAATGAAAGGTTACATATCTCACGAATTACAACGATGCCTAGAAGTGAAAGGGAAATATTTACTGTTAGTGAAGTGGGAAACATTAGAAGATCATACAGTTGGATTTAGACAATCGGAAGAGTATCAAGAGTGGAAGAGGCAACTGCATCATTTCTATGATCCATTTCCAACAGTGGAACATTTCGAAAAAGTACCTGTTTCATAGTTTGACGGAATTGGGGGGGATTTGTCGGTGAAAATCAACTCGTATCTTATTCAATTATCCGTTACAGTAATCGTAATTTTTGGAGGAACTTTTACTATTCGATATTTCAGAACTGGTGAACTTTTATTGGACCAAATTATTGGGGTTAGGTGCAGTTCTATTGGTTTCTTTACTGGCTTGGAGAAAAATATATAAGTAATTCCGATATACAAATGGTGTGCCTTTGCCTGGTGTTAGTGATTTATTGGAGGGGGGATTGTATGAATAGTGATAAAGAAACTCCTGAAAGACGGAGAGAGAGAATGAGACAAGAAGAATTAAAACGAAACCCAACCCGGAAATATGATAGATGCTGCTAACAGAGCCCAATCTGGTGGTCTAATAGATTTAGTCAATAGCCTTGGTTGGAAAGGAACAGGTATACTTATTATTGTTATCATCGTAGGATATTTAATTGTATCCTTCTTCTTTTAACAGTGGAGAATAATAACGGTTCTCTGTGTTTTCCTTAGCTTTTTCTGGGTTTAGTGTTAGAGTTTAACAACCTTGTTTTTAGAGTGATTTATAGGTTGAGGAGGATTTTTAATGGCCACTAAAACAAATAGTAATGCTGTTATTTCTTTAACTGTGGGGATTCTTTCGATAATTTTACCTATCATTGGCTTAGTCTTTGGGGTAATTGGGATTGTGACAGCGAGAAAAGCTGTGAAAGAAATAGAAAAATCAAGTGACGTTGGTGAAGGTTTAGCAAGGTCAGGTTTAATTTGCAGTTCGGTTGGAATTTTCATTCAATTAGTAGGAGTGTTAGGAATTATCATGTTTAACTTTTCTAGTGGAGGATGATGTTTGGTTATCGGGAGGAAAGATTCGCCACCAAGAAATTAACTTGACGATACTGATTCACCTCGTGCTTTAGTGAAAGCAAATTTTAAATTACAAAATCTAGTTAAAAATTGAATAGTCTTTAGTTATAGAGCATTTCTGGATAATAGGAAATGCTTTTTGTCTTTTTCGGAAAATAAATTGACAGCTCTTTTTAATAAAAGATGCTATATGTTTTTCTTATTAACAATAGAAACACAATACATATCAACAATAATTTATTGATAATCGATAAAATATATGATAAAGTCAAATTTAATAATAAATAAGTGAGGTGCTTATTATGAAACGAGGAACAACTCTGTTTTTAAAAATTGCTTTGATTATTATTGGCATTCCAGTTATTGCTTTGTGCCTATTTTTGGTGCCTGAGATAGCGAGTTTTGCAGCAGAATTGTATCCGGATATTGCTTATATAAAATATCTTATTTTCATCGATTTGTATGCAACGGCGATACCTTTTTACTTTGCTCTGTACCAAGCTTTTAAACTTTTAAGCTATATTGACAAGAATAAAGCTTTTTCGGAATTATCTGTAAAATCTTTAAAGAAAATAAAATACTGTGCTTTCACAATCAGTGCCTTATATGTGGTAGGCATGCCACTTTTCTTTCTCATAGCGGAGAAAGACGACGCCCCAGGTATCATATTACTTGGAATGGTCATGATTTTTGCTTCCATGGTGATTGCAGTCTTTGCTGCTGTTCTTCAAAAGCTGTTAAAAAATGCTATAGATATAAAATCAGAAAATGATTTAACGGTATGAGGTGAATAAGATGGCGATTATTATCAATATTGATGTGATGCTTGCTAAAAGGAAAATGAGCGTGACAGAACTATCAAATAGAGTTGGAATCACGATGGCTAATCTTTCTATATTAAAAAATGGAAAGGCAAAGGCGGTTCGTTTATCAACGTTAGAAGCAATTTGCAAAGCTTTGGATTGTCAACCTGGAGATCTTCTTGAATACCAAAGTGAAAGGGACAATGAACAACAATAAGATTATCGAACTTTTTAAGAAAGTGATTATTCCATTAATTGGTAAATGAAATTTTATATTAACGAGGGGTAGTATAATGAAGAGATTATGGTCTTTATTTATGATAATTTTGTTACTTACTTTTTTATCTGCTTGTTCAGATAGCACAGATACTCTTATTGAACCAAATGAGAATAATATGATTATAAACATAAAAAACAACGCTAATTTTGATTTTTATGGTTTAGAAACAAAAATATTGAATCATTCACAAGGTATGACTAATGCTGACGGCTCTAGAATTGAAAATGGAGAAGAATTAAGGTTTGAATTCCTAAAAGAAGATTTTGAGTTAGATGGAGAGGTTGAAATGGAAATTTTTATTTTGACTGACAGTAATAGAGAAGATAACGGGGATAGAACACCGATAAACAAAAAAGTCACGCTTGAATTAGTCAATAATAAGGAACTATTTTTTGAAATTACTGGTGATTCGATAAATGAAGCTGATTTGAAAAGAATAAAATAAAGTAAAGCAAAGCAAGGGACGGGCAAAGCAAGGGACTGTTCTCTGCTTCATTTTTTGCGGAGAATTGAAGCAGAGAACCGTCCCCGTGTCTACATATAATTCAGAAAAAACTTGTGGAGGAACAAATCATGAGATCACTAAAACAACTCCTTCGTTTTGGGCGGGAGCAGGCCCTTGCATGCTTATTTCCTGTCGTTATTTTTGCCTCTTTGGCTCTCACCCAGCTCATAACCCTTCCTTTCCTGCCACGGTACGACTGGCTTCTCATCATTTGCCTTCTGATGCAATGGTTGATGGTGCGGTCTGGACTTGAAACACGGGAGGAAATAAAGGTGATCACATTGTTTCACCTTATTGGACTTGCTCTTGAACTCTTCAAGGTACATATGGGCTCCTGGTCTTATCCAGAGGATGGATATTCCAAGATTTTTGGAGTGCCTTTGTATAGCGGATTCATGTATGCAAGTGTAGCGAGTTATCTTTGCCAGGCGTGGAGGAGGCTAAAGATTGAACTGGTTAAGTGGCCACCGTTTTTGATCGTTGTACCTCTTGCAGCTGCCATTTATGTGAATTTTTTCACCCACCACTTTTGGATGGATGTTCGTTGGGGCTTATCTGTACTTGTCATTATTGTCTTTTGCAAATCATGGGTCATATACGAGATTGATAGAACTCGTTACCGTATGCCAATCGCACTTTCTTTTGTGCTCATTGGATTTTTTATATGGATAGCCGAAAACATCGCAACGTTCTTCGGAGCCTGGGAATATCCTAACCAAACCGATGCATGGAGTCTCGTTCATTTAGGAAAGGTCAGTTCATGGCTCTTATTAGTGATTGTTAGCTTTCTTATAGTAGCGACGTTAAAGCAAGTTAAAGGAAAAAATTCCACTAGGGTAGATACTAGTCGATCTTTATAACTGAATTTGACATTTTTCGAAAGGCAACGTTGAGAAGATATTAAAGAAATGTACCCTCGTGAAATTCAGAATAAAATCTTAAATTATTCAACGATACATATTGGTGAACTTATAGAAGATAGGGAATACACTGTAAATTGAATGGGAGTGAAAGTAATCTATGACTGCAAGGCAGTTTTTCTTATGTGGTTCATTTCCTGAGGAGTATTCCACCGGTGATAAAGAAGCAGAGAACCGTCCCCATGTTTTGAAACTAAGAATGCGAGGTGGGAGTTATGCGAACTAATGAGGTTACGGAACTTTTAGATATTGAGTATCCGATTATTCAAGCGCCTATGGCAGGTGGAGTAACAACGTCGGAATTGGTAGTGGCAGTTTCTAATTCTGGTGGTCTAGGAATGATTGGTGCAGGTTATATGACTGCCGATCAAATGCGTGAACAAATTAGAGAAATAACGCAGTTAACTGACAATACTTTTGGTATAAACTTATTTGTACCAACTGAATTTGAAGTGCCAGAGGAAGAAGTGGAAACCGCTAATCAGTTATTGCAGCCTATTCGTGAAGAACTGAATATATACGCTAAAGATAGCTTGGAAATTCCTCAATATAAAAAAGTTTTAGCAGAATTCCATGAACAAATAAACATGGTAATCGAAGAAAAGGTCCCTGTTTGTTCTTTTACATTTGGTATACCTTCAAGAGACGTGATGAAAGAGTTGAAACGGCATGGCATTATCGTAATTGGCACAGCTACAACGGTTAAAGAAGCCATGGAAATTGAAAAAGAAGGAATGGATATGGTAGTTGTCCAAGGTAGTGAGGCTGGTGGACATCGAGCGAACTTTTTAGTTGAGCATGAAGAGAGTTTAGTAGGTTTAATGTCACTGATCCCGCAAGTTGTCGACAATGTTAATATTCCGGTTGTTTCCTCTGGAGGAATAATGGATGGGAGAGGGTTAATGGCCTCTATTTGTTTAGGTGCGAAGGGTGTTCAAATGGGTACTGCTTTCTTAACTTGCACGGAAAGTGGCGCTAGCGAGTTACATAAAGAAGAAATTCTTCAAGCTCATGAAGATCAGATTGTCTTCACTCGTTCTTTTTCAGGAAAGTGGGCAAGGGGAGTTAATAATAAATTCATCTTGGAAATGCACCAAAACGAAGCCTTGATACCAAGCTTTCCAGTACAAAACACCTTAACAAAAGGAATTAGAAAAGCTTCTTCTTCGCAAAGAAATCGAGAATTTATGTCTCTTTGGTCCGGACAAAGTCCAAGATTAGCAAAAAGCCAAACGGTTAATGCATTAATGAAAACGATAATTGCAGAGGCGAAAACTATTTGTAACAAGAATTAAAAAAGATGTTTTTCGATTTAAAATGGAAGTTAAGCCCGAATGATTACAGCTTACTTAGTTTGAGAAATTTTATAGAAGGAGCGAATATAAATGAAACATGCATTGGTCGTTGGTGGTACAGGGATGTTATCGAATGTGTCACTTTGGTTAGCAGATAATGGCTATCGTGTGTCGGTCATTGCAAGGAATCCCATAAAAATGGCACAGCTGATAGAGAAAGCAAGCACAAAAAAACAAGTCACTCCATTGTTAGTGGATTATAAAAACAAAGGAGAGAGAAGAATGGAACTTGATTTTTTTTGGTTAGCAATAGCCATAGCGGCCGCAGGGTATTTTATTGGAGACGGGTTAAAAAACATTAATAATCCAAATGCTAAAAGTATAATAGATTCCTTGGATGATGACGAAGAACCTGAACTGTTGAAAGAAAGCGAAGTTCATCATTTTATGGGAATATCGAAAGAAGATGCAAATTCTTTAATTAAAGACCATTCAGACATTCCACATATTATTATAAATAACAATGTGTATTATCCAAAGTTAAAATTGCGTAAATGGTTATTGGATCAAGAGTAGTGAACACTATTTGATGAACGGATAGTAGTAAGTTTATCTAACCTGCAAAGTTATATTTCTAGAAGCATAAGTAAAGCCTATCAGCAGCTAAAATTGCTTTCTAATAGGCTTTTTTTAATAGGACTTTATTAAAAAAGAATTTCATCCATAAATAACAAAGCGCTTCTGAATGGTACCAGTGATTTCTTCCTCCGAAATTTGACTTTCATGATAAGTGATTTTTACTTCTCCATCCTTCGTATCCACTAAAGCTCTTTCAATGCCATCCATTTGCATTAAAACGGTTTCTAGTGTTTGAATGGGCTCCTCGTTCGTGGCTTCTTTAATAAATAAGGTCATATCGGCCAATTGTTACATCCTCCTTTTCCATTTATATAAGGCAGTAATATAAGACAAAACCAAGAGCGGTTCACACACACGCTCTTGGTTTTATTTATAAAGTTACCGTGTTCATTTTTATTGCATTGGGTTTTGATTTTGATAATTTTGATGTTGGTTTTGGTTTTGATTTCCTTGCATTTGGTTCATTGATCCGGATCCCATGTTCTGAAACATATCTTTCATTTGGTGTGTTTGTGTCGAATTAAAAGTAGCTGGTTGGTAATAGCCATTTTGATGCATCCAAGTCCAGATCTCATAGGCCATCTCTTGACATAGGTTAGCTCCGTTAACATGGTATGTACGAAGCAATGTATCTACGCACTCGTTAGCCCACTGCATTCCCATCATCGAACCTGTTTTATGGGTGTTAAGAGCTAAAGTAGCCATAGTTTGATCCGAAAGAGTTTGTGGATTCATCATCGGAGCAGACATGGTCGATTGATGTTGCATAGTAGCATTATTAGATTGATTATTTTGATTAGAACCTTGTGATTGGTAGTTATTTTGGGTCTGAAAGTTAGGAGTTTGATGAGTTAACTGGGCACCTCTTCCTTGCGCAAGGTTAATTCCCTGTTGGTAGGCAGACATCATTTGTTGTTGATGCTTTTCTAATATCCCTTTCAAGCGTTGATCATTACATTGGTTGGCAAACATCCCATGTTGTTCAATCTCGGCTGCTTTGGTTCTTAAAGCTTCCGATGTTTCCAAAAGTTCGTGTGCTGCAAAATTCATGTATATTCCTCCATATAAGTTATTGGGTTGTCCCCAAATGATAGTGTGCACTTTAGAATAAATTACATGCACGAATAAAGGTTCAAACAAGTCCGATTGCGTATCTTTTTCTATTAAAAAACTTTTAAATAGAGGAAAGTATCTCCGAGAAGCGAATTCAAGTGACATCCTATCTTCCATTAAAAGAGTAGAGAACTCAATGGCGCCAATGAAGCACAGAACCGTCCCCATGCTTCCTGTGAATGTGTGTGGAATAGTGTGTATTTGGTCGTTTTTTGAGTGTTTGTTTTTGTTTTAAAATGTTTTATGTTGTTTTATTTGGAAGGTTTCTTTATAATGAAAATTGTAAGGGCTTTATATTTTATTACTTGGAGGTAATTTTATGAGTGAAAATAAACCATTTATTGAAAAAAAAGAAGTTTTAAATTATATGGATAAGCTAATTAACAACCTTTCGCAGATCAAAGATGAATCTGGAGAATTTTTGTTGGATTTTGACGGACTCATTGTGGACGACAAAAGTTGGAGTGTGTGGAATTGGCCACAAGGTGTTGGTTTATATGGAATATATAGATTTTGGGAGATAACAAAAGATCCAAAAGCCTATAATGTGGTGATGGATTGGTTTAATGATAGATTGGAAGAAGGTGCTCCGCCGAAAAACGTGAACACTATGGCCCCACTATTAACCCTGGCTTATTTATATGAAGAAACAAAGGACAAGACGTATCTTCCATATTTAGAAGAGTGGGCAGAATGGGTCATGTACGATATGCCAAGGACAACAGACGATGGGTTGCAACATATGACCTATGGTCCGGAAAATAAAAATCAGCTCTGGGATGATACTTTAATGATGACGGTATTGCCTCTAGCGAAAATTGGAAAACTATTAAATAGACCGGAATATATAGAAGAAGCTAAAAAACAATTTCTAATACACATAAAATATTTAGCCGACAAAAAAACCGGCTTATGGTTTCATGGTTGGACGTTTGAAGGAAACCATAATTATGCAGAAGCGTTATGGGGAAGAGGCAACTGCTGGATCACGATTGCCATTCCGGAAATCATAGAAATATTGGACTTGAAAAAAGGAGATTTCTTTAGAGAATTTCTTATCGATACATTAAATAGTCAAGTAAAAGAGTTAGCTAAACTCCAAGATGAAAGCGGTTTATGGCATACGCTGTTAAACGACAAAACATCTTATCTTGAATCTTCTGCAACGGCTGGTTTTGCTTACGGAATATTAAAATCTGTCCGCAAACGATATATTTCTCCAGAATATAAGGAAGTGGCTGTGAAAGCGGTCAAAGGAATTATTAATGAGATTAGCGAAGATGGAGCAGTTAATAAAGTGTCAGTAGGTACAGGAATGGGTGACAATTTAGAATTTTATAAAGAAATTAAAACAACTACTATGCCTTACGGACAGTCATTAGCAATTACTTGTTTAACAGAATATCTATATTCTTACGTTTAAGAAGAAAACATTATTTTTTTCAATTACATGTAAGCGTTGCGATATCAAGGGGGAGGAGGCAGAAGAGAATGAAAAAGAATATTCTTGCGTTAGTTGCCGGTTTAGCGATGTTAGTACTCATTTCTGGTTGTAGTACTCGAGCTGGTGCGGAACAAGATACTCAGGTTTTAAGATTCGGATATGCAAGTAACAGTCAGCCAGTTATTGATGCTATGAAAGAGTTCGGAAGACT
This sequence comes from Salipaludibacillus sp. CF4.18, assembly GCF_051262595.1. Taxonomy (NCBI): domain Bacteria; kingdom Bacillati; phylum Bacillota; class Bacilli; order Caryophanales; family Bacillaceae; genus Salipaludibacillus; species Salipaludibacillus sp. CF4.18. The sequence continues at coordinate 20,347 of NZ_JBIMEV010000052.1, read as the reverse complement.
AGTAGAGGAAAAAACGGATGGAGAAGTGGTAGTGGATTATTTTCCGGACGGTCAATTAGGTGGAGAAAGAGAACTTATTGAGTTGACGCAAACTGGCGCGATTGATATGACAAAAGTTAGTGGCGCAGCATTAGAGAGTTTTTCAGATATTTATTCTGTTTTCGGGATTCCATTTTTGTTTGATAGTGAGGAACATTATTACCGAGTGTTAGAAGATGACGATATTATGGATCCTGTCTATCAATCTACGCAAGATATGGGGATCGTTGGATTAACGTATTATGACTCCGGCGCAAGGAACTTTTATATGTCAGAGGGACCTATTGAAACACCTGAAGATCTAGAAGGGAAAATCATCCGGGTCATGCAGAGTGAAATTGCGATCGAGATGATTGAACTATTAGGTGGTTCGCCAACTCCGATGGGCAGTGGCGAAGTATATACTTCTTTGCAGCAAGGTATTATTGATGGTTCAGAAAATAATGAATTCGTTTTGGTAACAGCTGGACACGGTGCGGTTGCCCCGTATTACTCGTATTCCGAACATACGAGAGTACCAGATATCATCGTAATAAATGAAGAGAGTTTAGCAGGTTTAACGGAAGAACAAATCGAAGCGGTTCATGAATCGGCTGAGGAATCAACCGAGTTTCAAAAAGGAGTATGGAGTGAGGCAGTCGAAAACGAAAAACAAACAGCAGCAGAAGAATACGGGGTTGTTTATAACGAAGTAGATAAAAAGCCATTCCAAGACGCTGTGCAGCCTATACATGAGCAGTTTAAGGAAAATGACGAATTTAATGAAATGTATGAAGCGATCAGAAATCTTAGTGATACAGAAGAAGAGTAATGAGGAGGTGCTTCTAGTGATAAACGCTAAAAAATATGTCGATAGAGTGCTTGAATTTGTTACCTGTACAGTTTTTGCGTTAATGGTAGCGGTTACGGCGTGGCAGGTAATCAGTAGATTCATATTAAACAATCCAAGTACTGCTACGGAAGAGTTTGTTCGATTCGGTTTAATATGGTTATCGATGTTAGCAGCAGCATATGTAGTAGGTCGAAAGGGTCATATAGCGATCACTCTTTTAAGTGAAAAACTAAAAGATGGGAAGAAACTGGCATTAGGTTTAGTGATTCAATTTGGTTTCCTCTTTTTCGCTGCCATTATTATGATTTACGGTGGATCCAGAGCAGTATCTCTTACAATGGCTCAGATTTCACCTTCATTAGGGATACCAATGGGATTAGTGTATTTATCTTTACCCGTGTCTGGCGTACTCATCCTATTTTATAGTTCTGTTAATATCCTAGAGCTTATAAAAGAAAAGAAAGAAGGGGCACCGATCGAAACGCAAGTAGATAACCAAATCAAAATTAATTAAACAAAGCAGGTGAATGTTATGGTAATGGAAGCCAGTTTGATTTTAGTCCTCGTCTTTGCTCTTTTATTGGCGCTCGGAATACCTATTGCAATTAGTGTAGCGATAGCAGCACTATCAGCAATTTTATTAGCATTACCACTCGATATCGCAGTTTTCACTTCTGCTCAAAAAATGGTGGCGAGTTTAGATAGCTTTTCTTTAGTAGCGGTGCCATTTTTCATCCTGTCAGGGATTATCATGAACCATGGTGGAATTGCTCATAAACTGATTGATTTAGCTAAGTTAATTGGTGGTAGAATTCCAGGCTCATTAGCGCACACGAACATTATCGGAAATGGATTATTTGGATCGATTTCAAGCTCTGCGATTGCAGCATCTACTGCAATTGGTGGGGTAATGGTTCCACTGCAAGAAAAAGAAGGTTATGATAGAAAGTTTGCTGCAGCAGTAAACATTGCATCCGCGCCAGTGGGGATGGTTATACCTCCTAGTACAGCATTTATTATTTTTTCGTTAATAAGTGGAGGTACCTCTATAGCCGCTTTATTTATGGCTGGTGCCGTCATCGGGTTACTTTGGATGTTCACAATCATGGTTGTTGCATATATAATTGCTAAAAAGAACAACTATCCAATTGCAGCTAAAAATAGCAATCAAAATGTGAAAAAGATCGTTATTGATGCCATTCCAAGTTTATTTCTCATCGTTATTGTTATTGGTGGGATACTCACAGGTGTATTTTCAGCGATCGAAGCATCGGCAGTATGTGTCATTTATTCTTTATTTTTAGCATTAGTATATTATAGAACATTAAAAGTGAATCAATTACCACATGTGTTTGTTAAAGCTGTGGAAATGACCGGGATTATTATGTTTCTAATTGCAGCGTCTTCCCTCATGTCTTTTACCATGGCATTTACGGGAATTCCAGAAGCTTTAAGTAATTTAGTGTTGGGTTTCTCGGACAATCCTATTATCATTTTACTAATTATCACACTTGTCTTAATCCTGATTGGGACTGTGATGGATGTCGCACCAGCGATTTTAATTTTTACTCCCATTTTTCTGCCGATCGCATTAGATTTAGGGATAGATCCCGTACATTTCGGTATGTTCTTTATCTTAAACTTGTGTGTTGGTACGATTACACCACCTGTTGGTACAGGACTGTTCGTTGGGTCGAGTATTGCTAAAGTGAATATAGAGAAGTTAATCAAACCATTGATGCCATTTTATTTAGCGATATTTATACTCTTGTTAGTAGTTACCTTTGTACCGCAGATTAGTTTATTCTTGCCTAATCTATTAGGTTTATAATCTAGGGATTCGTTAGTAGAAACAGTTATGTTTAAAAAAGAAACTAAATGTTAGTTGAATATTGTGTATGTAAATGGTTCCTCTCGTTATTGAATCTTAGATGTTTGAAATAACGATGAAGGAGCCAATTTTAACAGGGGTGAGAAAGCGTTACCAAACCAAGTAAACGATAGAAAGTAGGGGGGAAATGCTTTTAGCGGAAAGGCAACAAAAGCTTGTACAACTTGTTAATGATAAAAAAAGCGTTCGTGTATCGGAATTGAGTGAAATGTTCTCTGTTTCTGAAGAGACCATTCGAAGAGATCTGGAAAAGCTGGAATATGATAAAAAATTAATTCGAAGTCATGGCGGGGCAATTCATCTCACTCCGGATGATGATTCAATAGAAATTCCTTTTTCTGAAAGAGAAACGATGAACGTAGAAGAGAAACAAGAAATTGCGCTTAAGGCAGTAGAGTATGTCAAAGAAGGCGATAAAATTATCCTTGATGCAAGCACGACTGCTTGTTATATGGCTAAAGTATTACCTGATATAGCCATAACTGTTTTGACCAATTCTGTTAAAGTAGCCATGGTTTTAGCGAAGAAAGAACGTGTAACTGTGATTTCAACAGGTGGGATTTTGTTGTCTAATTCCCTCTCCTATGTTGGGCTGTTAGCTGAATCTGCAATGGATACTTATCACGTAGATAAGGCTTTTGTTTCTTGTAAGGGTTTACATTTGGAGCGGGGACTTACAGACTCGGATGAACAGCAAGCGAGTATCAAGAAAAAAATGATTGAGAATGCAGGAACCGTTTATATTATGATTGATTGCAGTAAGATTGGGATTAGGTCCTTTTCCAAGTTTAGTGATTTGGATGTCATTGATTACTTGATTACCGATAGCAATATTGATGGAACGCTTGTCCAACAAATTAATGACAGAGGACTTGATGTTATTAAGGTATAGATGGTTGATTTTTATAAGAATGAAAGTTTTTTTAAATTTTTATATCTAATAAACAGGTTATAATAATTCTTTTATTTACAATTCAATCTGAATTAGTTTAGTGTGAATGAACGAAATTATTTGATTAGTAGGTTGGATATAAGTTATTAGAATTGTTTGGAGTGAGATGTTGGGCGTCCGTCTATCCATGATCAAATAAATGCCGGTGAGTTGGAATGTTAGGTGCTGAAAGTTATCTAGAAATCCTCTATTCCCATTTACGAAAACTGGACGAAAATAATTGGTAAAACGTAGACTCTTTCCACGGGAAGGGTCTTTTTTACGGCTATTTTTTTGCTAGGTCGAGCCAAGATTACCCCATCGGTGAAAAGGAAGCAGAGAACCGTCCCTTTGTTTTATTCCAGCTTCTTGAACAGGCGTGAGGGGGCTGTCGTCTAGAAGGCTTTCATTCTGTCCTGGGTGCTGTTCAAATTCAGTATCAACGACGTCATTTAAAACTGCTGAACTGTTAGTTTCCTCTTTTACATTGTCCATTTGCTGCTCAAATAGGTTTTTCTTCTTCATAATTTTCCTCCATCCATCATAGTGATAATGTTATTATTCAACTTTTCTTATAGTAATATGAGTGGATATGTCTGTCATTTAATTTATGTTTGAATATTAAATATTTTCTTGAAAAAGAAAAAGTTAGTTTACGTAGACAGCCTTTCTCAAAGGTTGTTTTTTATTTGCTCTACAATAGCTCGTTCCTTAAACAATAATGGATGGGAAGTTTAAATAATCTAAAAACAAAATATTCCCCATGGTAAGTCAGCTATTTCATAAGCTTTATGTAAATCCATGAAATGAATATAGTATGGATTCATTAACACAGTCCAGAACGCTCTATTATTAGTTTGCAGTAGAAGAGTGTGCTCTGTTAAACTCATGGTTAGATAAGGAGTGAATGCAATGTTAATCGGTCATATAAAAGAAATTGTTCGTCATCCAGTAAAGTCTTTTCGTGGAGAAAGTGTACAAAAAAACAAAATAATGGAATATGGTTTATATGGGGATCGTAGCCATGCTTATTTAGACGATACAAAAAAAGGAGATTCCTTAACTATAACGCAATTCCAAGAAATGGTACGATATAAAGCGAGATTTGTGGGAGAAGAATCATTGGACAAATTTCCAAAAGTCGAAGTAATCACGCCTGAGGGGAAGGTTTTGGATTGGGAAGATCAAGAATTAATAGAAGAAATGGAAAGCAAATCAAAACGAAAAATTTCTACTAGGAAATATACGCCATCACATGTACCTATTGGACCAATTGCAGTAGAACACATTTTACTTGCAACAGATGCTTCATTAGATAAGTTGAAAGAACTATGGGGGAAAGAAGAAGTTAATTTGAGACGATTTCGTCCTAATTTATTTCTATCATTAAAGGAAAAGAGACCTTTTATTGAGGAAGAATGGATTGGCCGACGTATTAAAATAGGATCAGAAGTAGAATTGGAATTCGTAGGACATTGTGAAAGGTGTATGATTATCACTGTTGATCCTGGTAATGCCGAACGAGATTCGAGTTTACATAAAACGCTTATTAAAGAAAGAAATAATAATTTTGGTGTTTATGCTTCTGTAATAAAAACTGGGGACATTCACGTAGATGATGAAGTTCATCTACTTGATTGAATTTTTAAAAAAGAACGTGATGAATGTAAATGATTGAACGTATACTCTGTATCGTAAGCACCTTGCAACATGCGGGAGGTGTTGGTGAGGGCGACTGGAGCTATTATTGGGGCGGTAGTTATGGCATCTCTAACTAACGGAATGAACTTGATGGGAGTAGGGATTGCCCCCCAATATATCATTCGAGGTAGTGTATTGGCGCTAGCTGTTATCTTTGATGTTACTACTAGAAAGAGAGGGAAATAGTTTGCAATATTATACTTGTTCATCGTGAAGGGCGAGGAAGGGTGAGGGAAAACGTAACCGTATTTTTGGATTTTGGGACTCTTTTCCTTATGGGAAGGGTCTTATTTGTGTTTATTTCCACATCATCAAGTCAAATTACCTCTACCATTGCCAATGAAGCACAGAACCGTCCCCTTGTTTCCAAACGAGTGTGGGTGTAAAATGAATTGGAGGTTGTTTTCTGAAAATTTAAAAAATAAACTGTGAAGGTTGATGAAAATTGACAATGGAGGCTAAAGAATTAAAGGTTAAAGAATTAAAGGTTAAAGAACAAACTATTTTTCATCACACTGGAAATAAAATAATTTTAGAAGATAGAGTGATAGATATCATCACGAGATTAGAAGAACCACTAATCATGGTTTTAGGAAATGTGTTAAGTCCGGAAGAATGTGATGAGCTAATTAGCTTGTCGATAGACAGAGTGAAGCGTTCAAAAATCGGAAATTCACGTGAAGTAGAGGATTTGCGAACTAGCAGCAGCATGTTTTTTCAGGAAAATGAAAGTGACCTTGTGACGAGAATTGAAAAAAGAACCTCACAAATCATGAATATACCTTATGAGCATGGAGAAGGTCTTCAAATTCTTAATTATAAAATTGGGCAGGAGTATAAAGCTCATTATGACTTTTTCTCCTCTGCACATAAAGCCGTTCGTAATCCAAGAATCAGCACATTGGTTATGTACTTAAACGATGTAGAAGAAGGCGGCGAAACTTATTTTCCTAAACTAAACTTTTCAGTAACTCCAAAAAAGGGGATGGCTGTTTATTTCGAATATTTCTATGATGACCATGCTTTAAATGAGTTAACATTGCATGGCGGGGCACCAATTATAGTAGGAGATAAATGGGCCGCAACACAATGGATGAGAAGGCAAAGAGTCGAATAAAGGGAAGAAGAACTGTCTCAATTGGGCATGAGACAGTTCCTTTTCTTCGTGTACCTGGGATATCGGCGGATGCTGCATCATAGAATTACTGGCATAGGAGGCTGAAAGCATTCACTTAGAGTGATTTAAAGTGACATGTTAGTAATCAGCAGATTCCTTTCCTACCTAAGATGGTTTTCTTATTTTACCTTTTACATCTTGAGAAAGACTATTCCCTGGTGCCAATGAAGCAGAGAACCGTCCCCTTGTTTCTATTCAAACTGGTCCATTTGTTCATCAAAACTTGAAGAAACCTTTTCAAACTCCTCATCACTGTCAATCGCTGAGATAGCACCATTATTGTCGACCTTTAAAAAGAACACATCAACCTCTTCACTTTCCTGCTCCAACTCGTCAACAAAACTTACGGCAACATATTCGTTATCATCTAGTTCCATTGTACCTAAAACTTCAACTTCCTGATCCTCCGTGTTTTCATCACTTATGGTGAACACGTTACCAATTTCTAGTTTTTCCATTCTACCAGCTCCTAATTAATTATGATAAAGTAAATTTTTGTTAACTTTGAAAACTATGGTGCTTAGTATCTTGCCTTAACTGAAGAAGTAAACCCGGTAAATTTTGTTCATGTTCAAACATTCGTTTATTCAAATACAGATTAGGAAAAAATAATAATGACCTGGTCTCGAATGGTCGTAAACGACCGAAAATACAATAGGAATATGATTACAGACTTAATAATCAGTAATTCGTATGGGAAAGGTTAGAGACTCATGCCGCTGGGAAAAGTATTAATTGGAATCTACTTTGTATATGTGAAGCATACTAGTACTTCTCCATTGCCAAGTCAATGAAGCAGAGAACCGTCCCCTTGTTTCCAACTTTAAAGGAGTGAGATGAATGCAGGAGAGATACTTAGAAAGAATGAGAAATGGAAAAGGTTTTATCGCGGCGCTTGATCAAAGTGGTGGAAGTACACCAAAGGCGCTTGCAGCTTATGGTGTATCTGAAAATGACTATTCCACAGAGGAGGAAATGTTTGATCTTGTACATGAAATGAGAACTCGAATTATTACTGCGCCAGCATTTGATTCGGATTATATTCTCGGTTCGATTTTATTTGAGCAAACAACGGATCGTGAAATTGAAGGAAAATATACCGGACAGTATTTAGCTGAGAAAAAGGGAATTGCCCCATTCCTTAAAGTTGATAAAGGACTTGCCGAGCTTTCTAACGGTGTTCATAAGATGAAACCAATCGATAATCTCAGTGAAACACTGGAAAGAGCTAACCAGCGTGGGATGTTCGGGACAAAAATGAGGTCTGTCATTCAAGAAGCAAACAAAGATGGGATTCAAGAAGTAGTGGATCAGCAATTTGAAATCGGTAAAAAGATTATCGATGCAGGGCTTGTTCCAATCATTGAGCCGGAAGTGGATATTCATAGTGCCGATAAAGAGCAATCAGAAGAGATATTAAAACAGGAAGTCAAAAAACAGCTTGATCAATTAAAAAAGAATGAACTTGTGATATTGAAGCTTACCATTCCTACGATTGCTAATCACTATAAAGAGCTTATCGATCATCCTCAAGTTGTTCGGGTAGTCGCTTTATCTGGTGGCTATTCCAGAGACGAAGCTAATGCAAAACTAAAAAATAACGAAGGATTAATCGCAAGCTTCTCCAGAGCATTAAGTGAAAACTTAAATGTAAATCAGTCTGACGAAGAATTTAATGCAGCGTTAAAAGAAGCGGTGGACTCTATTTATGATGCATCTGTAAATAAAAATAGCTAACAAAAGACACCACGATGAAATATGAGGCATGAATCCGACTATAAAAAACAACTCTATAAAGCGGGCGACTTATCGACAGTTGCTCGCTTTATTAATGAGAGGCATAATCCCACCGATAATGACCAGCAATCGGGGTGCTTATTGAAGTTAGTTTACTTCCGCTGCAAACGGACGGGTATTGTGAATCAAATAAGGCGTGCCATCTTTTGCACGTTTATCGGAAATAATACCGACATGATGGAAACCTTCCAAATAAAGAACGATATCACCGGGCTGCCATTCTTTTAGATTCTCCACGTCACCCGGGATTAATTCCTTCGTTTTCGACTCTGCAAAACGCTCAAAATACACATATTGATTTGGGACGCGCCGGAAATCAATATTAGTGTCCGGATGCCCATTTACTCTTGGATACAGTTCAGTGTTCGCATGTATATCCTCGTCCATCAACACTTTTAAAGAAATCCCAGCATTCATTAGTCCCCGCCAAATAACATCCGTACAAACCCCTTCGTTCTCAGGGGGATAGCCACCTGCATAGTAGGCGCTTTTATATTTAGTTCTCTGTTCTGATTCCATTCTGGCAGCGTTGACGATATCAATAGGATCCGGAATGCCGTTTTTATTCGCGTCTACTAAGGAATAAGTATTTGGGACCTCAACTGTTTTCCCGAAAGGTATTTCGAAATGAATACCTACAGAATCAAGAATAATTCCGTCTTTAAAGAAGAACAAAAAAGCAAAGACGAAAGTGATAAAGATAGGAAAAATATAACGAATTATTTTACGCTTCATATAGATATCCCCTCAGACGAATTTAAGTGAATTATATGGCATAATCGGAAAAAAATCTAGTAAAGCAGGGGACGGTTCTCTGCTTCATCCGGATAGTTTAGCAATACTATATAAGGAACATACATTCGCATTTTGTGGACAATGGAAATCTACAGGGATATAATATTAATAACCACATGTGGCTCTTGGACAGAAACTTCCAATATATCTAAGGGTGGGAATTTTTTAGGCGTATGAACGATGTAATACGTATCGTTTGTTTATTTGATTTTCGTGGTAAACTAAACGAAAGGAAGACCCGAATGGATAATCAAAAGTCGCATGATTCTTTTTTCAAGGAAACGTTTGGTAAGGTCGATGTTACGAGGAGTTTTCTTGAACATTATTTGCCGCAAGATGTGCTTGCCTCTGTAGATATCGATTCATTGGAAGCGTAGAAAGACAGCTTCGTTCGAGATGATTTAACAGAATCATTTTCAGATTTACTGTTTCGAGCAAAGATTGACAACAGGATGGGGTATGTTTATTTTCTATTTGAGCACAAAAGCTATCGAAGTTTAAAAGTGGCATTACAGCTACTAACGTATATGGTTGAGATTTGGAAGCGATCGGACGAGGATCAGCTCCCACTGATTATTCCCTTGGTCATTGCGCATGGAAGATCTCGGTGGAATACGTCTACTCAATTTTCTGACTTGGTCCAAGGGTATGATCAGCTCGATTCAAAAGTAAAACAATATATTCCGAATTACGAGTATATTCTTTTTGACTTAACAACTTATTCTAATGCTGACGTGAAAGGAAATGTGCAGTTACGGATTTTGATGGAGGTATTTCGAGATATATTCAAAGCTAATACAGCCGAATTATTTAAGACTCTTGAACGCTCAGTAGAGGCACTTCAGGAACTTGAGGATAAAGACACGAGAACGGCATACTTTCAAACGTTAATTAACTATATTTTTAATGTAAAGAAAAACTTAAGTCAAGCTGAGGTGAAACAGTTCAGTAAACGAATCGAACATATCTATCCTGAAGGGAGCAAAATGATCATGAGTTTGAGAGAAGAAATCCTAAAAGAAGGGAAACAAGAGGGAAGACAAGAAGGAAGACTACTTCAAAATCAGGAAGATATTCACTATTTTTTAGAAGAAAACATTCGTGAAGAAGCAGAAGATCTTTATAAAAAAGTGACATCCATTCAGGATACTGAGCGTCTTGGACAGTTGAAACGCAAATTGTATCGAACGAGTTCAAAGGCTGAGATAAGAAAGATGATTATAGAGGGAAGTCAGTGATGTGTGTTTCTTGATTCTCCATGTATGAATATGCTCATGCGCAGAGGAGTTAGGTTTTTTAACAGGTCGGAATTCAGATAATTCTTGATTTATGGAGATTGCTGTAGGTTTTAGAACAGAAGGCTCGAATACGCTCTAGCCGACGCTTTCCGCGGGCAACGACTTCAGCCTCGTCGGGAAAGTCCGCCCTGTGCGCTCTTCAGTCGTTGCTAATCCCGCAGGAGTCACCGCATTCGCTACTTCGAGCTTTTAAAAATCTATGGTTAAGAAGGTTCACGCTGTTATAAATAAAAGACGCTTTGCATTTTTCTTAACAAGAAAGGATAAAGTGAAGACTCAGTATAGGCAGATAATTTCTTTATAAATTTATTTTTATCGTTTTCGAAAAAACATATTATTCACTGCAGTCATGGCTTAAAGGATGGCGTATTTTTTTGTGTGAATTATCTAATGTTTCCTGTGATACTATACTTTCCCCTCAAGTTTCTCACCTGGCTATTTAAATCTTTAACTGTGCAGTTCCTTGTTACCAACAAATCTCTCAACAACTAGCTAAAACCTCACTGATATTTCCAGGAGGGCCATTTGCATAATTGTTTCTTGATATCTATCGATGTTCATATGCTATAATCTAGTATTAGATGAAAACGAGAGTTATTACAAAACCAAATAAAAGAGTTAAATAAACTGTTTTCCAAGAGAGTGTTGCTTTCAAATGAATAGGACACTCAAATTAGCTCTCTGCCTTCAGAATAATTCGTATTACATAATAGAGATCAATCCCTTAACAGGCAATCTCATAGCAAGCAGGTGGAACATGATGAAGTTACTGAATAAGACATATCGTTGTCCAATTACCTTAACAAATAAGGCAAAGGACAAAATGGGCGTGCTTGGAATAGAGCGTTCGTTTTTTTCGTTGGAGAAATCGTTTCGTGTATATATAGAAAAGTATCCACAGACAGCGGATCGTTCCCTTTCTGCCGCGTTGTTCTTTGATAATGTGGAAAATAAGCGTTTGGCCGACATGTACGATCGTCTTGTGATCATTCTTCATTGTGTGGTGGAGAAGGATTGTTTTATTGTGACAAATGTGACGAAGAAATCAGCGCGTTCCTCCGTGCGAACAAACTGGCGTCAATCAGTCGATCTCACGTTTGATTTAAGCGACCAACGAGGGAGACAGGTCCCATTTGACTTGCTAAACTTGCTTCATGACATGCCGGTAGCGCAAGAAATTTCCACATATGTGAAAAAGCGAATGACGAGTTGGGAAGGCTATTTGAAAATTCAAGAGCGTACCGCGGATATACCGGACATGGTCGCTCGTTTTACGAGTCTAACGTTCAATGATGATTTCAGCCGTGTAACGATCAAGGGATGCGAGTTGAATGATAAGGAATGGAAATCACTCCGTAATTTGAGCGTCAAGCTTAAGGGGCTTGACCAAGACATCGGGAAGGTACTGAAAGCGAATCGCTCCGCTCGTACAGTCGAAGTAGAAGTCAATAAATATATGGAAAAACGAGCAAGGGAGCAGCAGCTGGACCTGCCTCAAAAAGAAGTGATCTTCAGTAACTTTGCGGCATTAAGCCAGGTGAAACGGTTACGGCAAGGGTTTAAACATTTAGAAGATGGCCTGGCAGCCAATCCAGAGCTGGAACAACTTTTATTTGAAAACAAGCCGCCCGTTCAAACGCCAAAAAAAATCGCTCCGCTCAAATTTCATAATCGATTGAATGAATTTCAGCAGGGAGCAGTCCAAGGTGCGGTGGCTTCGGAAGATTTGTACGTCATTCAAGGGCCACCTGGAACGGGAAAAACAACGGTTATATCGGAAATTTGCCTGCAAAATGCGAGAGCAGGGCTTCGTACACTCGTTGCATCCCAATCGAATTTAGCAGTTGATAATGCGCTCGGCCGATTGTTGGAAAATAAGGATATTCGTATTCTTAGAGTAGGTCGTACGGAAAGCATTGAAGAAGAAGGCAAAAAGTTTATGGAAGAAAACGTAGGTCAGTATTGGAAGGACCATACGTTAAAAGAAGTCTCCACTCAATTTGAAGCGCGACATAAGCGCGAAAAAGAACTAGAAACAGAGTGGACGGAGAATGAAGCGGAACAAGAGCGGCTAAAGCCGGTGCTTGAACGATTAGAAGCAGAGGTCGAAGCGAAAAAGTTAGCGAAAGAGCATCATCACGAAATCGAAACGTTTTTGAAAGAACAAAAAAAGAAAGTGGATCATGCTGAAAAGGAGCAACAACATGCTCAGAGCGATGTGCAGGAGATCGAAAAAACTCTTCGTACGTTGACGGATTCGATAGAAGAAGATGAAAATTTTCTGCGTGAGGTACCTGAACCTGACACGATAAAAAAAGAAATCGAAGACAATCAACAGGTGATCCAAAAGCTGCAACAAAGCATTGCTGTTCAAGCACTTGAAGAGAAAATCAGTGAACAAAAGCAAACACTGGATCAAGCGACTACGGAATATGAAAAGTTTGCCGAGGCTATACAACAAACTGATGCTCTCATTATTAAAGTAACAGAATCCAAGCAAGTCGATACTCTGAGATGGATGGTTCTAGAGCAAAAACTCGAACGTACGTTAGATGTTCAGCAGTTATTTGAAGAGATAAAGGACATTCGTGAAGAAATTAACCAATTCCAAAAATTAAAGGAATACAATGACACGCTAAACCGCGCGATTTCCTATCTTGAACAGCGATTAAACGAGCATCAAACCCCGACTGACAAGATTCAGCAACGGGCACTCCACCGATTATCCGTTTATACGGCGGATGAAATCGACCAGTTTTTAGATGAATTAAGAAGCAAACTGAATGGACAACAAATCTCTGTGCAGGTGCTTGTATCGGATCTGGAAGGTTTATACAGCAGGAGACACTTTGTGCGGCAAAAAGCCGAACGGTTAACGCCATTTGATACGAATAAACAGTTGGCGCAGGAAGCCTTTGGACAGGTGAAACAAAAAATGCTCGGTCAACTCCACTACAAGCAGAGTGTCAATAATATGTCTCATGAAAAATGGCAGCGGGAAAAAAAAGACGAGGACTCAGCGCTTTATTCTCTTCAAGAGAGTCTGAAGCAAATGTTGGAGACAGCAGAACGAATTCCAAACGCAAAAGATTTACTTCCTAAAAAAGAAGAAAAAATGCTGGAACTGAAGAAAAAACACGAGCAATATAAGCAAGTGAAAGAGAAGCTTGAAACGAACCGCAAAAAACAAGAAGAAGAAAGCGTTCGGCTTCAAGAAGAAAAGAAGAAGCTCGGTGAAACTGAGGCCCAGCTCGAACAATGGCAAAGTTCGATCACTCAGAAGCAAGAAGAACAACTCCTTTTAAATGACATATTGGAGACTGATCCGGAGAGCGAGCATGAAGAACGCTTAAAGGAATGGGCGAGCCTTGCATTTAGGTGGGATTCTTTAAAAAAAGAGAAAGAGAGACTGCCTGTTTTTCAGTCGATTCAAGGGCAATGGCTCTCTCTGTTAGAAGAGGCAAATGAACACGATTTAGAGGAAATTCGCAAGCTTTATGTGAAACATGCCAACGTGATTGGAACGACTTGCGTGGCCTCTGCGCGAAAAGATTTTATCGACAGCTATCCAGAATTTGATGTCGTGATCATCGATGAAGTATCAAAAGCAACCCCACCGGAGCTCCTTTTGCCGATGCTAAAAGGGAAGAAAATCGTCTTAGTCGGGGACCATCATCAGCTGCCGCCTTTATTAGGAAACGATACGCTAGAAGAGACGTTGCAGGAAATGGCGGATGATAGTGACGACTTTGAAGGGAAAGTGGAATTAAAAAAACTGTTGAAAGAATCACTGTTTGAACGATTGTTTAAAAGCTTACCGAAACAGAATAAAACGATGCTTGCGATTCAATACCGCATGCATGAAAATATTATGGAAGCTATTGCACCGTTTTATGAACAGGAAAATGAGCGGCTTCAGTGTGGTTTAACGGATTCAGCTGCACAACGTGATCACTTGCTGGAATCACCGCTTGTTCAGCGAAATAATCATCTTTTATGGCTTGATGTTCCGAATGAACCTTTGTTTTTCGAAGAGCGAATGAAAGGCGGAAAAAGTCTGTATAATTCCGCAGAATTGAGAAGAATTGAAGATTTTCTGAAGGAATTGGATGAAGCAACAGCTCAAGCGAAGCAAACAGGAAAAATGAAGGCTGATGAGAAGAAAAGCATTGGTGTCATTAGTTTTTACGGGGAACAGGTCAAAAAAATCGACCGCTTGATCCATCAGGAACTTCGTTTGGATCACTTGACGGTTCGAACCGGAACTGTCGACCGTTTTCAAGGCATGGAAATGGATGTAATTCTGTTAAGTATGGTGCGAAACCATGATAATAAACAGGCAGACATCGGTTTTGCAAATGACTATCGCCGATTAAATGTTGCCCTGTCGAGAGCAAAAGAATTGCTCGTTTTAATCGGTAGTATACAAATGTTTACCAAAAAAGCGAAACAAGCAAATACGCGACAAATGTATACGCACGTATTAGAAGCGGTCAAAAAACAAGATGGATTACGTGAGCTTGAAGGGGTGGTTCAGCATGGATAAAATCATGAATCGGTTACGAGCTGGTTTGCTTGAGAATCCGGCAGTTGAAATCAAAGAGACGGCTGTATGGCGCGTGCCCGTTAAGATCTTTGATACTTCCTTTACACGGGTCAAGCGCTCGAAAATGGATATCTTGATGAAGATGATGCTGATTGCTTTTGAAAAGACGGATATTCGTCGTGCTGCTAATATCAGTGAAATGCTGTTGGTCGAGGAGTTGTTCGTTGCCGATTTAATGGAAGATATGGAGCGCAGGGGATTGATCACCCTGGAAAAATCAATCTTCAAGCTGACAAGAAAAGGGCGAGAGCAGTTAGAGTCTGGCATCATTGAGGAAGCACTGGATGAAGAGGAGACAGACCTTTTTTACAGCGCCACTCATGATGATTTTTGGCCGAAGTCTAGGAACGAACCGATGCCGGAAAAAGACGGTGAATACCCGGCCTACCGATATGTGCAAAACCAGGAACTAGTTGATGAGGTCCGAATTTTGGAGATCCTTTCCGAGCAAGAAAACCGATTGGATGAAAAAGGCTATCAAACAGTTGTTGCCGATGTTCATCGCTTTGAGACACAGATGGTCGAATATGCTGCATGTCTGGAATTTCAACTGTACAATAAAGAACAGGATATTTTTTATGCTCGTGTCTGGAATACATGGCTCGAACGTTGGGATGATAAACTCGAGAAACAAATCGAGGAAGAAGAACGAGTGGACTGGAGAAAGAAATGGGTGGGAGTGGAGGAGGAGTGATTAAACGGGTTGAATACTTTGACGATGTATCAAATTCGGATGAAAGTTCCTCTCCTCATTGTGCAAAATATTGATCTTTTTGATTGTGTACCAGCTCATGTTATAATGAACAACTTAGGATAATTACGGCTTTTGCTCATAATTAAACGGATGCCAAGTAAAGCCTCCGCCTAGCGATAAATATGGAGGTGTAAGAGAATGAATAAACGATGGACAATCGGTAAAATTAAAGAATTTGTGGAGAACAATTCTGAAAGTAAGTTGCTATCGACAGAATATCATGGTTTTTCTCAAAGGTTACAGTTTAAATGTTCGTGTGATAACAATTTTGAAAAAACATTTACGAGATTTAAAAATAAAAACCAACGTAAATGTGACGTGTGCCAACCGCCAAAAGAGTCAAACTAAGCGTATAGCGAATAACCGAAGACAAAGCTTCCAGTACGAGGGAATAAATCGATAGAATATACTTGGTATCTTTTAGATAAATGTTTAGGACTTGATTTGATTCTTTGTGCAATCAGCGCTAGGCTCTTAAAACAACTTTAGAAATGAGGCTTACTAGTGACTCCCTTTACTGAAAAAGTGATTGAGATTATTCAAAACATTCCTAAAGGGAGAGTAATGTCATACGGACAGATTGCAGGACTGGCTGGGAATCATCGCGCTGCCCGCCAAGTCGCTCGTATATTACATTCCATGAGTAAGAAACATCATCTCCCTTGGCATCGGGTCATTAATGCCAAGGGTCAGATTTCCCTTCCAAATGAGGAATCCTATAACGAGCAATTGTTATCCCTAGAAAATGAGGGCGTAGAGGTTGAAGTAAATGGATTCATTGATTTAGCAAAATATCAATGGATTCCAACCACTGAGGGTATTAAAGGTGATTGAGCGTAATGGGGGAGATCTTTAAGAGTTTCTGTGAATGAATATAATAGTTTTACATTCAACGCACTTCTTGATGAAGTGCGTTTTTTAGCTATCTTGAGCTTTTATAAAAGATATTTGGTTGAATATTGTTAAGATTAGATGGTGGATTCTTTCCCCCTAGTGCGTTTCAGCACTGGGGGGCACTTTTTTGTGAACCAAGATTACTCAATCCTGTCTATGAAGCAGAGAACCGTCCCTATGTTTCCTATGACTTTAGTAATAGTGATTTAACTTATTACATGAGTTAAATAAGTAACTACTCGATATGAAATGTGTCAAAAAAATACGTGTATATACTGACATTACTTGCCAAACCCTCTAATTAAAATAATAATAATGAATTATATAGAGATTTTTTGCAAATTTTTCTATGAAAATAGTAGGACTTATATTATGATATAAATATACTACATAAGAGAGGAAGAATTGCATATGGAAAAGGTATTAGACTTTGTTAAACTTAGATGGGGATACATTTTAGTAGCATTTATTGCTTTAATTATTGGAGGCATATTTGGCCCTTCTCAGGAGCAGGTAGATGCACTGGATCAAGAAAAAACAACTCTAAATGACACCATTTCGGATACAAATAAGCAAGTCAAAGCACTTGAAGGGGAATTATCGGATATAAATAAGCAAGTTAAAGCACTTGAAGGAGAAAAAAAAGAGTTGGAAGCTAAAGTAAAAGAAGCGGAGCCATTTTTCCAACTAAAAGAAGCCGAGCGTAAAGAAAAAGAGGCAGAACTAAAGAAAAAAGAAGAAGAAGCGAAGGCTAAGAAAGAAGCAGAAGAGGCTGCTGCTAAAGCTAAGAAAGAAGCCGAAGAAAAAGCAAAGGCAGAAGAAGAAGAAAAGGCTGAAGCTGAAGCGCAGAGATTGGCAGAAGAGGAAGAGAAGAAAGGTTACGACACAGGGATAACCTATGATCAACTAGCAAGAAATCCTGATGACCATATTTTTGAAAAAGTTAAATTTCATGGGAAGGTTGTTCAAGTAATGGAAGGTGACGGTATAACTCAAATAAGATTGGCTGCTAATGATAATTACGATACTATGGTTTTTGCTGAATTTGAATCATCTGTTGTTGATTCTAGAATTTTAGAAGATGATACGATTACGATCATGGGCATCTCTACTGGCTTATTGACTTATGAATCTACAATGGGCGGGAGTATATCCATCCCTGGTGTTTCTATTGAAAAAATAGAAAGGTAAGTGGATTATAAAATAATATATCTTTATCTTAAAAGAAGATGGCTTGAGTGGGCACTAAAAATACAAATAGTCTAAAGCTGCATATATGAATCTACCTTACGGGCTGCCTTTATATGGCAGCTTTTTTTTACTTGGATCAATATGGCTTTCAAACGGTTTTATCGATGTTCATCGCTTGGAGACACGGACTTGTCGATTATGTATGATGTTTAGAATTTCAACTGTATAATAAAGAACAGGATATTTTTTAAAAGTTCGCATCAGAAATACATCGCTCGAACGCTGGTATGATGAGACCGAGAAATAAAATCGAGGTAGAAAAACGAATGATTGGTGATTGACCTTAAAAGTTTCCGTCTAACAAAGGGTTCGAATTCGCTCCTGTGGGCTGCTTTCCTGCCAAAATCTCCACTTTCGCTCTTTCTAGTTTTTCCAAAAATACAAGGTTTACTGAAGTAGGAGACCGAGGGAGTAATTATATATGGAGATTAAGTTTTCGTTTATTTTAAACTCTGATTATGAAAATAAAGCAGCTTATAATAATGGCTTTATTGAAGGTGAATTTAAAATTTCACTTAAAGGAAAACTATATTTCGATGACCCTTACATCAATGTTGCTGAGCTAGGAATTCAATTGGGGGAATGGCTTGAAAAAATTCAAAAAGGAAATAGAATAAATATGAACTACGACACTATTGACCATGATGAGGTAATTCTAAATTTTCTTTATGAAGACAATAATAATTGGCGTATTTATTCCATTTGGCAGAATTTTGAGTCTCAAGAATTCTTTGTTACTGCGACATTAGTAGAGGCTGTTAGAGATTATCTACATGAGTTAAATAAACAACTTCACGATATAAAATATGTCGTGAACCTTGATGAGTACATTAAATAAATCTTATATAAAGAGCTAAAATTTAATAGAGGCGTTTTATTAAGAATCTTAATGGATTCATTTCATAGGGTAGTTTGTTATGTTTATTTTCTCATGTCTAATTAACAAATATCCCCACCGTTGAAATGAAGCAGAGAACCGTCCCCTTGTTTAACTGGTTTGCATGCACGCAAAATAATTGCGTACTTCTTTCATGTGCAGTCATGGGCAACAAGGTTGCTATAGACCCACTCAAATTTAGTTTGGTAATATGGTTATGGCTTTACAAACGGTGGAGGTAATCTCATGGAAGCGAAAAAGTACAAGGATTTAAAATTGGGCGAACGCGGGGCAATTATTAGTATTACTGCTTACCTATGCCTATCTATTATTAAATTAATCATTGGAAATACAAGTGATTCTGCAGCTTTGAGAGCAGATGGTCTTAACAATACAACGGACATTATTGCTTCCATTGCGGTACTAATAGGTTTAAAATTAGCCCAAAAACCGCCAGATAAAGATCATAGCTACGGGCACTGGAAAAGCGAGACAATTGCTTCCATGATTGCATCTTTTATCATGATAGCAGTTGGTTTCCAAGTACTGGTTGGTGCTGTAAATTCCATTATTCAAGGCAGTAAGGAATCTCCAGACATTCTTGCTGGGTATGTAGGTCTTATTTCTGCTGTAATTATGTATTTTGTATATCGCTATAACAAGAAGCTAGCTGAAAAAATAAAAAGTAAGGCAGTGATGGCCGCGGCAAAGGATAATATCTCTGATGCCTGGGTAAGTATTGGAGTAGCTATAGGTATATTTGGTTCACAGTTGAATATGCCTTGGCTTGACATAATCGCCGCCCTCATCGTTGGACTCTTAATATGTAAAACTGCTTGGGGGATATTTACTCAAGCATCTCATGAACTCTCCGATGGTTTTGATGTTAATAAGCTACAACTCTATCGAGATCTAATTTCCCAATTAGATGGAGTTGAGGAAATAAAAGATATAAAAGGTAGAAGTTACGGAAACAATGAAATAATTGATGTGGTCATTCTCGTTAGTTCTGCTTTAGATATAAAAGAAGCACATGATATTGCTACCCGTGTAGAACAAGTCATGATGAAGGATTATGATGTTTTTGATGTCCATATTCATGTTGAACCATATTAAAAAAATTTCTTGGCTTTGACATCCTATTCGTAATAAACTTGATGCAACTATTAAATTAAAACACTAAAAAGTAATTATTTCGCAGTACAAAACTAAGATACAATGGAAGAATGATCTGCAAAAAAAAGGCACAATTCTGTAATAAGAATTGCGCCTTTTTTTGTATAGGACTAGATTGTAGAAGTAGTAAGTTCAAATAAATTAAAAAACGATTGGAAATTTATGTTAATGTGGTATTAATAGGTCTAAGAGTTTGTACCGGTTGAAATAGTTCATTCGACATTACAATTTTTTACCCTTTCTTTTCGCAAGCTCCTTTTTAAGCAGAGGAATCCCTTTCTCTTTCAACAATGTTGGTCCGTTGTTCTTTAAGTAGCTTGTGATTGTT
>NZ_JBIMEV010000051.1:0-31082 GCF_051262595.1 Salipaludibacillus sp. CF4.18 | reverse complement strand
CTTTGTTTCCCTAAACTTTTTTTGCGGTAGTATATTTTATTTTCCAGAATAACTGATATAATAATAGAGTTAGACAGTAAATTGGTGGAAGGGAAACGTGGTTGAATCAAATGAAAGAAACAGAAGAAGATAAAGTAACTAGCAATCAGAATCCTTTAAGAAAAAAGGTCAAACAATTGGTTGAGCATAGACTGTTTCAGCCGTTTATAATTGGAATCATTTTATTCAACGGATTGGTTATTGTCACCGAATCCTATCTTGTTGGGAATGACATATTATTAGTTCTTGATGTAATGATTGTCTGGATCTTTGCTATAGAAATGATCCTGAAAATTACTGGTCTCGGTTTTAGAGGCTATTTCTTTGATAAGTGGAATATTTTTGATTTTAGTATTGTCTTAGCAAGCTTATTATTTTACGCAACTCCGTTCGTAAGTGTTTTAAGACTGATAAGGGTATTACGTTTGATCAGAATGATTCCGGCAATTCCAGCTTTAAGAAAGATAATCGATTCCCTAATGAAATCTGTGCCAGCTCTAACGGGTATTTTAGGATTGACGTTTTTGATCTTTTCCATTTACGCTATTATTGGAACAACATTTTTCAGAGATGTTCTTCCGTATGAATTTTTTGGGAGTTTTCACACCTCGCTTTTCACATTGATGCAGGTAGTAACCTTTGAATCGTGGGCGAGTCAGGTAGCAAGACCGATTATTCATGAAGTACCATGGGCGTGGGCTTATTTTATATCATTTATTGTTATAGGGGCATTAGTTATTTTAAATCTAGTAGTTGCTGTAATATTGGACTATTTGGGTCATGAAGACGAAACGCTTCAAAAGGAACAGATGGAAAGATTGTACAAAGATAACCAGGATTTAAAGAAAGACATCCAGGAAATTAAACAATTACTTCTTGATAAAAATCAAAAATAACCTTGGAAACAATAGGGGACGGTTCTCTGCTTCGTTTTATGAAGCAGAGAACCGTCCCCTTGTTTCTTATTTAACTGTCACAATAAGTACTTCTGTCTCACTTGTTTTTGCGTTTTCCGTAAATTCTTTTTCTACATTTTCAACGACTTCGTCCATGTTCGTAATAATTAAAGGGGAGATAGTACTAGTTGCCTTTTCTTTAATGATTTCTAAATCAAAGCTGACCAGTTTATCACCGCGTTTTACTTTATCTCCGGCTTTAACAAAAGCTTCAAAGCCTTCTCCATCTAAATTAACCGTGTCAAGGCCAATGTGGATGAGAAGTTCTAGTCCAGATTTAGTCTTTAATCCAACCGCGTGTTTCGTAGGGAAAACTTGGACAACTTCTCCGTCTACAGGACTGACGACATTTCCGTCACTCGGTTCAACAGCGATTCCTTCTCCCATCATTTTTTGAGAAAATACCGGGTCTGGAACCTCTGTAATGTCCACGACTTTACCATTAATAGGAGCAGTAATTCGTTCTACAACACTTTCCTTTTTACCGAATAGTTTCTTTAACATGAAAACATCCCCTTTTGAAAAAAATTTGGACTTAATGGGTTCTTCGGGCAAAGTCAACGAATCTAAACTTGTCTGGTCTGTGTCTGGACTCTGTGTATTGAAAAAGGGTCGTATCATCAAAATAGACGTAGTTTTTGATGACAACAACATTATGAAAGCCATCAAGGTCTAATAACTCACGGTCCTCCGCAGTCGGCTCAACGACAACAATTTCCTTTTTTGCAAAACTAATGGTGAGGTGCAGCTCGTTTTCAACGTAATTATAAATAGAATCTGCACAAATTTCTTCTGTTAATCCAGGGACCAGCTCTTCAATGAGGTAATCCTTATCTAAGATAATTTTCTCCCCATCAATTTCCCTGACTCTTCCTATCTTCCAAACAGAGTTATTGCTGGTCAGATTTAACTGGCGTTTAATGTTTGCATCAGGTTTAATGAGTGATAATTCGCTAACAATGGTTTTAACGTTATCCATTTTTTGTGCCAATTCTTTGAAACTTACAAGTCCGGATATCGGAAAATCAAACTTATTGACATCGATCACGATAGAACCTTTGCCTCTAACCTTTTGGATAAACCCATTCTGAGACAAGAGGTTTAACGCCTTGCGAATTGTTTCTCTCGAAGTATCATAGCGAACTGTCATGTCGTTTTCTGAAGGGAGGAGTGTATCAGGTGATATTTCTCCAGACTTTATTTGTGTTGCAATCTCATCATAAATTGATAAATATTTGTTTTTCATAGTGCAGCCCCATTTATTAGTAAAAGATAAGATCTACGTTCGCATCTGCCTTTAAACTGAAAAAGGGGGGTCAAGGTGACTCCTTTTTTCCTTCTCCATTAACACCTGCACACATTGCGCAGGTGTTACAGGAATTGTGGCAAAAGCTCACGATGTAGTTTAGCTTAACGGTTTTTCTTAAGAGCTAAGAGAATTTATAAAATTGGCAGCTATCTTTACGCCACAAGTATCAAGGGAACCCCACCCTTGATACTTAAATGATGGTGGCTAAAGATCACGCTGTATTTAATAAAAGACGGCTCTGCCGTTTTTCTTAAGATGATAAACAATGGATTCATAGGGTCTTAACTTGATTTGTTGGATGTCCTTTGGTGAATCAGGGTAGTTGGCTAGTAATTGATCGCATGAATACCCATCAACATCGAATGTTTCCGGCAGAGTAAAGGTTGTTTCTCGCCCATAAAAATTACTTACCATGAGTAACTTTTCTTCTCCATTGCTTCGTACATAAGCAAAAATATCATTATCTTCTTCTAAAAGCAACTGATAGTCTCCACTGGTGATGATATCGTATTCTTTTCTAAGTTTAATTAACTGTTGGTAATGATAAAAGACCGAGTTTTTATCGGCAACAGCTTGTTCCGCGTTAATTTCGCGAAAGTTAGCCGCGGTCTGTATCCATGGTGTGCCTGTGGTAAATCCGGCGTGCTTCCTTGCATTCCACTGAACGGGTGTTCGTGAGTTATCTCTCGACTTTTGCTGTAATATTTCAATAATATCTTTGTCTTGCATGCCTTCTTCTTTCTTGGCGTTATACATATTTAACGACTCGACATCACGATAGTCATCGATGTCGTCAAATGCTGGATTCGTCATACCAAATTCTTCGCCCTGATAAATATAAGGGGTTCCTTGCATCATATGGATCGTTGTTGCCAGCATTTTTGCAGATTCCGTATGGTACCTTTTGTCATCGCCAAATCGCGAGACGACGCGGGGTTGATCGTGATTACACCAGAACAGAGCGTTCCAACCGCCACCTTTATTCATTTCGACTTGCCATGTTGATAGAATTTGCTTTAATTCATGAAAATTAAAATAGGCTTTTGTCCACTTTTCACCATGAGGATAATCTACCTTTAAATGATGAAAATTAAAGGTCATGTCTAGCTCCTGCCGTTCCGGGTTCGTATACTTAATGCAATTATCAATCGTTGTCGACGACATTTCACCGACGGTCATGATGTCATGCTTTGAGAAAACTTCCTGATTCATCTCCCGGAAAAACTCATGAACTCTTGGTCCATCCGTGTAAAATTTCCGCCCATCTCCAGGAGCAACACTTCCATCATCATCAGGAAAGTGCTGATTTTTTGAAATTAAATTGATGACATCTAAACGGAAACCATCGACGCCTTTCAGAAGCCAGTAATCCATCATCTGATAGACTGCTTTTCGCATTTCTTCGTTCTCCCAATTTAAATCAGCTTGAGTAACATCAAACAGGTGCAAGTAATATTGCTCGGTTGATTCCTCATACTGCCAAGCAGATCCCCCGAATTTCGAAGCCCAATTGGTGGGGACATCGCCATCTTTCCCATCCTTCCAAATATAAAAATCGCGATAAGGATTATCTTTTGACGACATCGATTGTTGAAACCACTCATGCTCAGTGGAGGTATGATTAATGACGATATCCATAATAATTTTCAGATTGATTTGATGTGCTTCCTTTAATAGTTGATCAAAATCCTCCATGGAGCCATACTGCTCGTAAATGTTGTAATAGTCACGAATGTCATAGCCATTATCTCGCTGAGGCGAGTCGTAAATAGGGGTCAACCAAAGAACATCGACCCCTAGTTTTTTCAAATAAGATAATTTTTCAATAATCCCTTGAATGTCTCCAGTGCCATTACCTGTCGTATCGTTGAAGCTCTTTGGATAAATTTGATAGACAACCGCTTTTTTCCACCATTGTTGATCCAAATTGAACACCTGCCTTTTACTAAAAGAATAATCTATTTTTTCCCAAGGCGTTTGTAAGCATTCACGCCCATTTTGGTTTTAGATAAAATAATTGTTAACACGAATGGAACAGCAATCGCTACAAACATGGCGATGAAAAAGATAATCCAGTATTGGAACTGAATGGAAAGGAATCCGGGAATGCCGCCAACCCCAATCGAGTTAGCCATGACACCGCCACCTACGGATATCACCGCGGCAATGGAAGACCCAATCATCGCTGCTAAAAATGGAAACATATATTTTAAGTTTATACCAAACATGGCGGGCTCGGTTACGCCTAAATAACAAGAAATTGCTGCTGGAACAGATACTTGCTGTTCTTTTTCGTCTTTTTTATTTAGGAAGATCATCGCAACAACCGCAGACCCTTGTGCAATATTCGATAGGGCAATCATCGGCCATAAATTCGTGCCATCAAATTCACTCATTAGCTGTAAATCAATCGCATTGGTCATATGGTGGAGCCCAGTAATAACAAGTGGTGCATAGGCAAAACCAAACATCGCTGCAAACAACCACCCAAATGTAGAAGTTAAACCTGAGTAGACTACTTCAGAAATCCACGAACCCATTGTCCAACCGATAGGGCCTAGGACAACGTGAGCAACTAACACTGCTGGAATAAGTGCAAAGAATGGAACAAAAATCATTGAGATGACATTCGGGATAACTTTTCGTAAACCTAGTTCAAGATAAGCAAGGACAAAACCTGCTAAAATAGCGGGAATAACTTGTGCTTGATACCCAATCATTTCTACTTGTGCAAAACCAAAGTCCCAAAACGGTATGTCTCCTCCACCTGCAACGCCGTATGCGTTAAGTAGTTGAGGGGAAACGAGAGTTATACCTAAAACGATACCGAGAATCTGGGTAGTTCCCATCTTTCTGGAGATGGCCCATGTTATACCGACGGGTAAGAAGTGAAAGATCGCTTCACCAATTAACCATAAGAAAGCATGGGTTCCGGCCCAAAACTGGGAAACTTCGACTAATGTTAAATCGTCTGGTCCGATCATACCAATTTCACCGATAACGTTTCTAAAACCTAGAATAAGACCACCGACAACAAGTGCGGGAATTAATGGTGTAAAGATATCTGCAAGGTGTGAGATCATTCGTTGAATAAAACTCATATTTTGTTTTGCAGCAACTTTTGCTTCATCCTTTGATGTATCACCAACACCGGCGATTTCGGTAAACTCGTTGTAAAAAGAAGCAACATCGTTACCAATGATAACTTGAAATTGCCCAGCATTCGTAAATGTACCTTTGACGAGAGAGATCTCTTCAATCTTTTTTGCATCTGCCTTGTCATTATCATTAAGTACGAAGCGCATTCTTGTCGCACAATGTGTGACAACGGAAATATTATCACTTCCACCGACGTGTTCAAGTAATTCCTTCGCTGGTTCTGTAAACTTACTCATTTTCCATTCCTCCTTTATTGTATAAAAGCTGTCTTGAGTCGAGTTTTGTCGAACTTGTATATACAAGTCATGATTACGTTTTCATTATATCTTGTATATACAAGTTGTGTCAAGAAGGATTTTTAGGGACGGTTCTCTGCTTCATTTTTATGAAGCAGAGAACCGTCCCTAAGCTTACCAAGGAAGGCCTGCTGCATTGGTGGGGAGTCGTTTCAGGTTTAATTCATCTAGTTTCTCTAGTAAGTCGGGGTTTGGTTTTGGATCGACGATAATTATTTTTGTATCTGGTTTAAGAGAAACCAAATATTGGTCCACTTCTTGGCGGTCAGCTTCGCCGTAGGAATGACCAACAATAATCAAGAGATTAATATCTTTCCCACGTGTGTTAAATTGGTCAATCCCATTTTTCACCCAACTTAGGATCCGTTGATAATTATCTTTATGAGGTGGAATAATATCTGCCTCCAGTCTAGGTTCTAACCAATCTTCTTTCGGAACAGTTGTTACCTTCCCGTTATCCTGAAGTAAAGTTGTCATTTGCCAACGGTCTTCCACAGAATACTCAGATGTATTGGTTTCAAAGTCTATAGATCCATGAGGCTTAAAAATAGGTATGCCTGTCTCGTTCTCAAGGGAACCAGTCCGGAAAAAATGTATGTTAGAGGTTTCTAATGCTTTTTCGAAAACTAAATCGTAATTAAATGACACGACAAAAATCAGGTCTTTATAATTTTGTTCAAGCCATTTGGTCCATTTCCAATTTACGATACTTATGCGGTCAGCATAAATTTGAAAACTTGCATACGATAAGGATAAAAAGCGGCGGAGTTGACAATCCTTATCCCAATTGTAGTTTCTACTGTTCATAAAACGTTCTATCGCTTCATATTCATTCGGTTCGTGCTGTGCAAGCTGAAATAGCTCATTTTGGATATAAGGTAGTTTGTGAATATATTTTTCATAAGACAGATTGCTTTGTCCGAAGTGGGAGAGTGGGGCTGAAGGATTAAGTCCATACCGGGAGCCGAAGTCTATGGTAAACCCATTCCCGATGAGCATGCAAAATTTCTCTATGATCAACCCCTCCTTTCAAGTTTCTTCTATTATTGTTGTAAAAATCCTTGATATTATACAGGAGGCAGGGGACGGTTCTCTGCTTCCGTTTATGGAGAGCAGGAAGCAGAGAACCGTCCCCTAAAAAATAAATTGACTTAATTTTAATTCGAACGTATGATAAGATTACAAACTTCATACATAATCTCCTAAAGGGGAGTAGCTTTTACAATATAGTCGTCATTTCGGAGTGAAAGCTCCCGGCTATATTGGCGACTGAAAAAGTTGTTAGCAAGACCTTTACATTACGTAAAGGTCTTTTATTTTGTGGGAAACCTTTACTTCGGTAAAGGTTTTTTGTGTTTTTAGAGATAAAGGCTCCGTTAAAAGGAAATAAAAAGAAGTAAATGTTGATAATGCAAAGGATCTTAGTTTTAGAAGAAATGCAATTTCATGTAGATGAATGCAATCACATGAAACATGTTAGTGGTTACTCATTTAAAATCCTACCTAAAAGGAGAATGGTGAAATGAAATCTGTTAAGAAATATGATGACGGAGTTAGTGAAGCGTTAAGAGGATTAGTTATAGGGGTAATAATGATGGTTGTTGTCTTTTTAGTGCTTCACTTTGTTTTTGGTATTCAAGCTTTTGAAAACTAAAGGGGAAATTGTTCCCCTTTTATTTGTGTGAATGGGAGAAATGTGATGACGACATCCACAGATTTTATCATGAATGGTTTTACAACACTTGGTAGTATAGAATTTATTGCAAGTTCCGTTTTCGTGTTGGTGTTAATCCTGTTGTACGGAAAGTATTTTAGAGATGCTACCTGGTTTCTCCTATTAAATTACGGCGGGATTGCGTTAAACTTTATACTTAAAGTACTATTTGGAAGAGATCGGCCTGGTGCTGAACGAGCGATTGAAGCATTCCATGGTAGTTTTGAAGTGACTTCCTATAGTTTTCCGAGTGGACATACGATGAGAGCATCACTCTTTTTCTTGAGCTTAGGATATATTTTGTTTACCCATTTTAATTGCGGTCAAAAATTAAAATGGATTGTTATTGTATTCTTCTCAACGACTATATTGTTAGTAGCGTCAAGTAGGGTATACCTAAACCATCATTATATTTCAGACGCTGTTGGAGCTGTGATTGCATCGCTACTCTTTTTCTTATCAATGATCATAATAAAGAAGAAATATTTCGATCAACAAAGAAGAGCAGTTTATGAAACGGATGCAATAAAATACAGAGCTTCGAAGAAAAATATTATTTAAACCTGTAAAAAAAAATCTGCGAAGAGATGTTACTTCAAATAAAACTGGAAAATGTCATGAATGTATTCGACGTGGAAGATATAAATGAAGTTTAGTAAAAACCTGGTGCCGAGTTTTTGGTACCAGGTTTTAGTTTTTACGTGAAGAATGCCTTTTTTTGGAGTTCCTAGTGAATGAATCCAAGCCTTAGAAGCTGATGTTCATAATCTATAAGTATCGCAGGAAATTAGAAGAGAGGATGTTTTAAAGTGGAGATAAAAAAGAAAAATCCATATGTGATTGCTGAGGTCGGATGTAATCACAAGGGGGATCTTAATTTAGCAAAAGAAATAATTAAAGTTGCCGCGCAGTATTGCAAAGCAGATGCAGTGAAGTTTCAAAAGCGAACACCGAAAGAACTATTGACGGAAAAAGAATTTAACGCTCCCCACCCGAATCCACGAAATTCATATGGTAAGACCTACGGCGAACATAGAGAATTCCTTGAATTAACCACCGATCAACACAAAGAATTACGAGATACATGTAAAGAGTGGGGAGTTGAATACAGTACTTCAGTTTGGGAATTGACTTCTGCAAAAGAGATTACTACGTTAAACCCGAGTTTCATAAAGATTCCGTCAGCATGTAACCTTCATTTTGATATGTTAGATTTTTTAGCAGAAAATTACGCAGGGGAGATCCATTTATCTTTTGGAATGACAAATGAGAAAGAAGCAGAAAGGATCATGAATTTCTTTATCAATAAAAACAGAAATAAGGATCTCGTCATATATTCTTGTGTATCAGGTTATCCAGTACCTTTTGAAGATATTTCACTTTTAGATATTAAACGTTTAAAAAAGTCGTTTGGAAACGACGTGAAAGCGATAGGTTTCTCTGGGCATCATTTAGGAATTGCACCGGATATAGCAGCTATAACCCTGGGCGCAGAATATATTGAACGCCATTTTACTTTAGACCGTACATGGAAAGGAACTGATCATGCAGCAAGTTTAGAACCAAATGACTTTAGAAAACTAGTGGAAGATTCGCGCGATGTGTCTAAAGCCTTAACGTATAAAAAAGAAGAAATATTAGAGATTGAAAAAGTGCAAAGGAAAAAATTGAAAAGAGGGTAATTCGAATGAATACAGTAGCATTTATTCCATTACGAGGAGGAAGTAAAAGTATTCCATTAAAGAACATCAAGAACTTTTGTGGCCGTCCCCTTGCTTATTGGGCAATAAAAGCGGCCAGTGACTGTGAAGCAATAGATAAAATATATGTGGCCACGGACCATTCAGAGATTACAAGGGTAGTAGAAAACTTTTTGTTGCCAAAAGTTGAAGTGGTCCATCGTAGTGAAGAGACGGCAACCGATGAGGCAACGACGGAGAGTGCTCTCTTGGAGTTTTGTAATCACGTCGATTTTAATTGGCTTGTTCTCATTCAAGTCACTTCTCCGCTACTAGAATCTAAGCATCTTCAATCTGGCATTGATCAGTATTTTGAAGATGAATTGGATAGCTTAGTTTCCGTCGTTCGACAAAAACGCTTTTTGTGGGAACAGCACAAGAAAGGAGGCAGGCCGTTAAATTATGATCCGGCCAAAAGACCGAGAAGACAGGATTGGGATGGTTTTTTCGTAGAAAATGGAGCTTTCTATATTACGTCTAAAGAAAAACTAGCAGAAACACTTTGTCGTGTATCTGGAAAAATAGGGTTATATGAAATGCCTGAAGAAACTTATTTTGAAATCGATGAGCCTTCTGATTGGATAATCGCCGAACAATTAAAGAGGAAGACAGTATCTGCAGATAAATTTTTAGCTTGGAAAAACATTAATTTACTGATATGTGATGTCGATGGTGTTATGACAGACGGAGGGATGTATTATACGGAAAGCGGTGATGAAATTAAAAAGTTCAATACAAAAGATGGCATGGGTATCGAAAGGTTGAAACAAGCAGGCATTAAAGTGATGATTCTCACTGGAGAAGATAATATACTCGTAAAACATCGCGCAGAAAAACTTAACATTGATTATCTGTATAAGGGTATTGATGATAAAAAGAAATTTTTAGAAGCGTTTTTAGAAAAAAATAAAGCCTTTCATTTTTCAAAGACGGCCTATATTGGCGATGACTTAAATGATTTGGAAGCAATGAGCGCCAGTGCATTTTCTGCTGTACCAAATGATGGGCATGATCAGTTGAAATCTCAGGCTGATTATGTATGCTCGCTAAATGGAGGAAACGGTTGTGTTCGCGAATGGTGTGACTTTATTCTTTTAAAGCTCAGTGAAAAAGGGGGATAGGCATGGACACATTTGAAAAAAATTATTGGTCACTCTACCTTGACTTTATCGAAGAATTTAAGGAAATCCAATATAATGGTGTCCCGTTGCCCTTATATTTTAGGTTTAATCGCCTTCTGAATGAAAAGTCATTATCGAAGTTGAAAGGTAAGTCAATTTCCCCCTTTTTGAAAAATAAAATAAGGGATGAAAAACAAATACAATCCAAGTTTGACCAATACCTTCAACATGGCAGCAAAGAAAACTTGTCGATATCTAATCAGAATAGAAAAGTATTAATTTATAAAGACTCTTACCTGAGGATACCACTAAGTTTTTATAAACAATATTTTAATAGTGAAAATTGTATTATCCTTCAGAAATCAACATCTAGAAAAACATATCAAGGGATCCCAATATTTAATTTATCTCGTTATGTAAGGAAAGATAATAGGCTGGGAAAGGATTATATTCAAAAAGCGACACAGCAATTTAGACATTTACAAGATCATCCTATTTTTGGTGACCGGGATCTTCAAAA
This sequence comes from Salipaludibacillus sp. CF4.18, assembly GCF_051262595.1. Classification (NCBI taxonomy): domain Bacteria; kingdom Bacillati; phylum Bacillota; class Bacilli; order Caryophanales; family Bacillaceae; genus Salipaludibacillus; species Salipaludibacillus sp. CF4.18. Next base: position 20,229 of record NZ_JBIMEV010000051.1, on the reverse strand, counting down.
AAAATTCTTCAGTGTCATTTCATCTACGATGAGGGATTTGCTGGCTATGGACCGGTTTCTAACTGAAAATCCAGTATCTTGTGTCCTAGTTGCTGACACGGGGACTTTAAGAATCCCACAACTACTTCCGCGAAGCAAAGGGATTCCCAGTATATCTGTGCAGCATGGTTTAATATTAGGGTGGCAATCTCGAATGCCTGTATTAGCAACAAAAAGAGCCGTTTATGGAAAATTTGAAGTTGACCTTCTTCAACGAAAAGGAGCAAATAAGGAATCATTAGCAATCATTGGTCATCCTCGTTTTGATAGTATCATCACTCAAAGAATAAATTCTAATTATGCTAAAAATAATTCTAAAAAACCGCTGATTTTGATTGCCACACAACGAAACAATAATAAAGATATTTGGGTAAAGTTTATTGAAAAGGTCGTAAGAAAATATCCTGTTAAAATTATGATAAAACCACACCCGAGAGAAAAATATATTAAAAAGTATAAACAACTAAGCTCAAAGTACTCTCAAGTAGTTGTTTCTTCCCCCAAAGGATCACTTTATAAATCAATGGAAGAGGCAGATATTGTGATTGTAAATAGTTCAACCGTAGGGTTAGAAGCTATGTTATTTAACAAAATTGTTCTTGTTCTCGAAATGAAAACGAAATTATCGGTTGGAGCAAAAAGCTACTTTAACTCGAAGTTATTAGGGGACTTCGTTCAATCAAATGTGACTAAGTTAGCAGATGTGCTAGGGTCAATCATAGATGATGAAAAGTTGATGGCGGATGCTAATGAAAGAATGGAAAACTTTTTGTCATATGCTTATCCCACGAAAAATAAGTTTTCCGGAAAACTGCTCGTTCAGTTAATAGATCAGTTGACAGAGCAGGAAAAACACCAGAAGGGAAGGGATAACGCAATGATGAAAACGAAAGAGCTGCTAAATAAACAGATGACAAGTAACCACTTTAACCGGGTGGATATTGTTATTCGTTATTTAGCAATTGAAGAATATTTCGGTAAAAATCGTGTCGGATTTAAGTTATATAGAAAAATGCAAAAAACTAGAAGAAACTATTCGCCAAAAAAACTTGCGCTGAGAGAGAATGGCTATAAAAGATTGATCAAAAGTATAGAGAAAAAGGGATTCCAGTCAGATAGCCCGGTAAGAGTTGATTCGAACATGCAATTACTCGACGGCTCTCACAGGATGGCTTGCGCGTTATTCTTTAACATTGAAGAAGTACCAGTAAAACGATTGAAACGAACTTTAAACGTCGATTATTCCATAGATTGGTTTAAAGATCAGGGATTTACGAAAAATGAAATACGAATAATAGAAGAAAAACTAGTGGAATTAAATTTGACGATAAGAGATTCATAGACATGGATACCCCCGCCGATGATAACAGCTATCCATACGCCACACGTATCAAGGGAAGGGCGTTCTCCCTTTCGAATAGCACCTCCATGCAATTCATAGGTGCTACTCGGGGTGGCGGAAGCTGACGCTGTATTTAATTACAGACGCTTTGCGTTTTTCTAATCAAAGGCTTGAATCATCTATTTCTGCTGTTTTTCAAACTTTTCAATTAGCTGCAAAAGTTTAGCGCCTTCGAAAGCTTTTTTATGGGGAGGGTCCTTTAATACTAACCTAGTTTGTGAATCTGCAAGAAAATTCTCATCATCTAACATTTTTCTTAGGATATCGTGGAGCTCCTTCTCGTTTTGGACGAAGAGAGGAGGGTTTTTTAAGTAATATAAATCACCAAGATCCTGATAAAAAATAACAATCTTCTCTCGCATAAGTGCTTCATAAGCAACTGTGGAGAAAGGAGTTAAAATAATATCTGAATCTGTAATTAAATCATTTAGTGGGATTTCACCATGAAGAAGGATAGTAGAATTTTTATTAACAAGAAGTTTCTCATATCGTTCCCGATTGCGTTGATCTGGATGTAATTTATAGTTGACAAATATCTTTTCTGGCAATCTTTTTACAGCATTTTCAATCATTGTGATCATTTGTTGATTAAATGCAAAGCCAATTGGTTGCATGGCCACTAGTAAATGAAGTTGGTCACCTCGTTTGGTTGATTGCTTACCACGCTTAGTGGCATCTTCTAAATTTCGGAGAAAAACAGGACCAATTGTTTTAATATTATTTTTTAATGCTCCATTTTCAACGAGATAATCGCGATGAGATTTCCCCCATACAAAATTAAGGTCAGCATTGACTGGGAAATGTCCTAATTCCGTTAAAATACCATGCTGAATATTCACTGTAAAAATAAAGCGGCTTTTTGCAAATGTAGTTACAAGACTTCCATACCGATTCACGGTCGAACCATAGATAGTTTTACTTATTTTAAACTCATCAAATAAAGTGTGGGTTCTTCGGATTCGTTTTAACAAGAGAGGTAATTTTTTGTTTATCCATGCTGTAAATGCAGTCGTTTTAAAAAATTTCGCAGTTGATGCTGAAGATTGAATCATTTCAAGCGTTTGATAAACTTTTTCTTCCTCTGAATAATCAAGGGCAGCTTCTGGTATATCTTTCAAATAAATAAGTGGGTGACAGCCTTTCATCTTCTGCATTTGTTCGAATTCACTTTTATAATGAGCTAAATAAATCATATTTTTCTTCGTAACTTTTTTGAACAGTGGATACAGATGTGCACGGACTAAGATGTGCCCTTTTTGGTTGAGCTCAGATTTGGCATCAAGTAAATAGGGGTGGCAAGCTTCTTGAATCGAAGAATTTCCAGTTAGCTTTTTCCATTCACCAGGTAATGAAACCAACTCTTTTTTTTGAACATACTTTTGAAAGTCTCTAAATAACAAAATGTTTAAGGGTGTATTATCGTAGTTTAAGGATTGATAAGTAGAAAGAAACAGAATACTACGGGTCCAAATTGTTTCGTGTTTTAGTGACACCATTATTCACCTACTCGCTTTTTTATAGTCATTCTTTTTACAAGCTCGTTATAAGGATTTGAATGAGTTCGACCGAATTAAGTAAAACCACTAATTATAAATATGAATTATAAATGTATAATAAAACAGCTTATTTCCTGATCATTGATACTTCATGTTTTATTTGATTTAGACTCATGGACGATTGCCGTTACTTGAACTCCTATTTATTAATAGGATAGTAATATAATTTGTTGCACAGAGGAAAGCATGACGATCATTAATATCACAAAAAAGTCGAATTGTGCATCTAGGTTGATCTGGAAAAATAATTTATTTTGTCTAATTCTCAGAGCAAGTAAGATTTACTATTGAAAGCATATGGTGAAAAGGAACTCAATAGCTATAAGGAACAGCTTTTACTGTATGCGAAATTTCGATTTAGAGAGAAGGTCGGTGCTGAAAGTGAAAAAAGACAGGATAAAAAATAGACCAATTGTGGGAAGTTTTGTTTCGAAAGCAGCTATTACCAAGCTTATGAAGAAGCAAGAGAATTATAGAATGGAAAAATTTGAAAGAGGCAGTAAAGTTGCTGGAGTAACATTGTTTTTCTTCTGTATTCAAGATGTTGATTTTAAAAACTTACAAATTAATGGATCTTATTATGATACTAAAAAAGATGTATGGGCAAAAGGTAGGTTTCCTTTTCCAGATATTTTGTATAATAGAAGATCTGAAGGGAAAAAACAAAGAAATGTTAAAAAGTTTAAGTCACTATTGAAGATAGACAATATACCGTCTATAAATGCAGTGGATGATTTTGATAAAATCGAATTTTGTGAACGTTTATGCAAAAATTCTCAAGTAAATAAATTTATACCAGAAACAGTCTTATACGATGAACCTGCTATTCTCTATAACATGATAAGTCTTTATAGAACCGTTTATCTCAAGGCAACGAAAGGAAGATATAGCCAAAGTGTGATGCGTATTAGAAAAATGAATGACAATCGCTTTGAATATAGTAAGGCAGGCAATAAACTTGAAGTTTCTGAAGTGGAAACTTCGGCAGAACTCGAAGAAGCTGTTAAGGACTATTTTGGCAGTAAAAAAATATTAGTTCAACGGGGAATCGATACGCTTGTCATTGGTGATTCAATAATTGATATGAGGGCTGAGGTGCAGCGTGACGAAAAAGGGGATTTGCATGTTGTTGCGAAGTCGGTTCGATTAGGTATCGAAAAATCACCGGTAACAAGCGTGCGCGTTGGAACTTCTATTTTTCGGTTTGAAGATTTTTTTATGAATCGTTTTGGTTGGTCAAAAGAGAAAATAGAATACTGGGAAACTGTAATAGATATTTTCTTATATTATATTTATGAATCTGTAGAAAAGGAATATGGCAGTTTTGGTGAAATGGGGATAGACTTTGCCATAGATAAAAACGAACAGCTATGGTTAATTGAATGCAATACAAAATCAGCCAAGGTTGCATTATATCGCTCCTATGATGAAAAAGTGATCGATCAAGCATTTACCAACCCGATGTTATACGCTAAATATCTGTTTGAACAGAAGTAAGGAGGCAGGGGACGGTTCTCTGCTTCCTTTGGCGTTTCAGGAAGCAGAGAACCGTCCCTTTGTTTCTAATCAAATGTAATCCGTTACATTTGATTAATATTAAAATAATCCCCTATCTAACAATGTTTTATAAATAAATAAATAAACATTGACAATGAAAATGTAATCCATTACTATGAAGTTGAAAGCGATTACAAAGTTCAGAAGGAGAGGACATTCAAAATGGCTAATATACATCAAGTTGCGAAACATGCTGGGGTGTCCGTAGCTACAGTGTCCAGAGTGTTGAATGGTCAAGATACGGTGACTCCAAAAACGAGAATAAAAGTCGAAGCTGCAATTAAACAATTTAATTATGAACCTAGTATGTTAGGAAGAAACTTGAGAAATTCGGAAAGTCGATTATTATTAGTGCTCATTCCTAAAATATCAAATCCCTTCTATTCCGAAATAATTAATGGCATTGAAACAACAGCGATTCAAAACGGTTACAATATTATTTTATGTGAGACGGATTCAAAACCGGAAAGGGAAAATATTTATTTTGATCTCGTTCGCAATAAAATGACTGACGGAATTATTTCCATGGATCCGGCAGTTAATGTGGAGTCGTTAACAAAACTTGCAGAATCATATTCTATTATTCAGTGCAGTGAATACGTGGTAGATAGTGGTATCCCGTATGTCACCATTGACAACGAGGAAGCAGCCTATAAAGCAGTGAAACATTTACTAAAAATCGGTCATTCAAAAATAGCACTTATGAATTCAGATGAAAGGTATCTCTATGCTCGTCAGCGTGAGCTAGGTTATCGTAAAGCTTTAAAGGAACAAAATATCGTGGTTAACGAGGATTGGATTTATTATACGCAGGAATTGGGGTTTGAAAATGGGCAACAGGCTATGAGAAAAATTTTGATGCAAGATGAGAAACCGACTGCTGTTTTTGCAGTGTCAGACCTTTTAGCGATTGGTGCTTTAAAAGAAATGAACAGTCGTGGATTAAAAGTCCCTGAAGAAATGGCTCTCATTGGATTCGATAAAATTGAATTTTCTAATATGACGCAGCCAACATTAACAACCGTTGCGCAACCAATGTATAAAATGGGTACGGTTGCAGCGAATATGCTGATTAGTAAAATTAAAGGAGAACATGTTGACAACGTAATTCTTGATCACGAACTGGTGATTCGGGAATCTACGCTGGGTTAAACGTTGCTAAGAATAGCGCTCTGTTATTAATAAGATTAATAGTAGAGCGCTGACCTTAGTTGTGAACGGTTACATCAATGGGCGGCCTAAAAAAAACGGAGGGGTGAATTTTTTATGAAGAAATTACTGATTTTGTTTCTGTTTTTATTTGTAGTAACTGTACTTACAGCATGTGGTGGAAATGAAGATAGTGGTGGTGATGTCGAAGAAACAGATCAAGCTAACGAGACCACCGATGGGGAAAATAATGTTGAGGAAGAAGCAACCGATTTGGTAATTGGTATCTCTTTGCCGGATGCTACTCACGGATGGATGGGTGCTCTCATTGATAATGCTGAACAACAGGCGAAAGAAATTAAAGAAAGTGAAGGCATTGATTATATTATGACAAATGCAGCAGATCCGAACTCTCAGGCTAATGATGTCGATGATTTGATTTCACAAGGTGTTGACGTGATTGTTATGCTTCCTATCGAATCAGCAGCACTTTCTCCAGTAGGACAGAAAATTAAAGATGCTGGGATCCCTCTTGTGATTGTAGATCGTGAACTTGAAAATGATGCAGCGGATGTTGTTGTCAAAGGGGATAATGAAGGAATCGGCATTAATGCTGGTAAATACTTTATTGAACAATTAAATGGAGAAGGTAAAGTAGTTGAAATTGAAGGCCCTCCAAGCTCTGTAACAAATCAAAGAGGCTCTGGATTCAAGGAAGCGATGGAAGGGGAAGAAGGCATAGAGATTGTTGCTTCACAGAGTGGCGACTTTTCGACGGAAACATCTTTAGAAGTGATGCAAAATATTTTGCAGGCGCAGCCGGAAATTGATGCCGTATTTACCCAAGATGACGGAATGGCATTAGGTGTCCTTCAGGCAATTAAAGAAGCTGGTCGTGATGACATTCAGTTTGTCACTGGTGCCGGTGGAGCTAAAGCTGTATTTGAAGATATACAAGATGAAGGATTAATGTCAGCAACCTTCCTGTATTCTCCAACTATGGTTAGAGACGGAGTACAGATTGCAGCAGATATCGCTAAAGGCGAAGAACCTGAAGAGACAATGGTAGTCAAAGAAGCTACGCAAGTTACAAAAGAAAATGTTGATGAATATTATGATCCGGAGTCTAAGTTCTAAACAGACTTTTAGAAGGAAATACAATAATTTTACTATAGCTTATTGTATTTCCTCTTTTTATAAGGTAAGAATTTATAAGTTGACAGCTATCTTTACGCCACACGCATCAAGGGAAGTTCGAGCTTGATGCTTGATGCTGGCTTTAAAGATCACGCTGTATTTAATAAAAGGCGCTTTGCGTTTTTCTTAAATAAGGGGCGATTACATGTCTGAACATTCATTATTAACGATGACGAATATAAACAAGTCTTTTAATCGTGTACCTGTTTTAAAGGATGTTAAGTTATGTGTAGAACAGGGAGAGATTCACGCTTTATTAGGAGAAAACGGAGCTGGTAAATCTACTCTGATGAATATACTTGGCGGGGTTTTGCAACCTGATGAGGGCACGATTTACCTTAATGGAGAAGAAGTGAAAATGTTGAACCCAAGATTAGCACAGAGTAATGGCATTAGTTTTATCCACCAGGAACTTAATGTGGTTGCAGATCTGGCAATATATGAAAATATGTTTTTGGGAGTTGAGCTTCGCAACAAGTTTGGCTTTTTAAATGTACGCGACATGTGTGATAAAACAACCGAAATTATGTCTAAATTAGGTGTGGATATTGATCCAAAAGAATATGTCCGAAATTTAGATACGTCGTATAAACAATTAATTGAAATAGCCAAAGCTCTATTGCACAATTCATCAATTATCATTATGGATGAACCGACATCAGCTTTAGCGGAGCATGAGGTCGAACGACTATTTGATTTAATGAGAAAACTTAAGGAGTCAGGTGTCTCTATTATTTATATTTCCCATAAGTTAAAGGAAATTCAAGCAGTATGTGACAGTTATACCATTTTGCGTGATGGTGAAATGGTAGGGAGCGGAAAAGTAAAAGAAGAAAGCTTGGAAACTATAACAAAACTGATGGTAGGAAAATCTGTTTCAGACGAGCGTCTTTATCAAGAACATGAATTTGGTGCGAAAATATTAGAAGTGAAAAACTTATCAAGTCCAGGTTTATTTAAACAGATTGATTTTACACTCCATCAAGGGGAAATACTTGGTTTTACAGGACTAGCAGGCGATGGTCGATCAGAGCTGTTTGAAAGTATTTTTGGTTTTCGGAAAAACTACACCGGTGAAATTAAAGTGAATAATGAAGTAGTTAAAATAAATCATCCTAAAAAAGCATTAAAAGCGGGCATCGGACTTGTACCAAAGGATAGAAAAGAAAACGCTATTATCAAAGATTTAAGTGTGATTCATAATATGAGTTTATCTTCCATGGGGCATTTTGAAAAAAAGGGCTTTATTCAAGAAAAAACGGAAAAAGACAGGTTTCAGCATTACAAGGATCAATTAAATATAAAAGTACACGATCCTAATGTGACGATCGACAAGTTAAGCGGTGGTAATCAACAAAAGGTCGTTATTGCGAAGTGGTTAGAGGTTAATGCAAATGTGATCATTTTTGATAATCCAACGCAAGGAATTGATGTTGGGGCAAAGACAGAGATATACGAGCACATTGTTCAATTGGCCGAACAAGGAAAAGCCATCATTATTCTATCCTCGGAGGCTCCGGAAGTTCTTAGAATTTGTCACAATATCAATGTGATGTATCACGGTGAGATCATTGCCAGATTTAAGCGAGAGGATGCTAGCGAAGACGAGATTATGGGCTATGCAACGGGCGCAAAGAAGGAGGCAGAAATCATTGGCTAATCCAGAACTAAAACATGGTGATCAGCAACCGAAATCACAGTCTAAAATAAAGACGAGCAGGCTTTCATGGTTATGGTCGGAGTACAGTGTTGTGATTGCATTTTTATTAATCTATGTTGTTGCAGCAATTATGAATCCACGTTTTATAGAAATGAATAACCAAATAAATATATTAATGCAGGTGTCCATTATTGGAATTATTGCGTTAGGCATGACGGTTGTCATGCTGTCAGGTGGTATTGATTTATCCGTTGGTTCTGTCCTGGCTTTCGTTGGGGTAGTGACTGTGTTAGCTTTAAATGCATCAGGCAGCATTATTGTAGCTGTTATCGTTGCTTTTTCTGTTGGTGCTTTAGCTGGATGTCTTAATGGTTTGATGGTAGCCAAAGGGAAAATTGCATCTTTTATTGCCACGCTGGGTATGATGGCAGCAGCTCGTTCACTTGCCCTGTACATAGCTGACGGAGGAAGTGTCTCTGGTGAGGTGGCTGGATTTACCGCTATATCTAACAGTAAGCTTGGAATCATTAATTACCCGATTATTATTTTTCTGCTAATGACTGTTCTCATTTATATATTAATGCATAAAACCCGTTTTGGCCGCTATGTATATGCGATTGGAAGTAATGAAAAAGCAGCGTTATTGTCAACCATTCGCGTGGACCGAGTAAAAATTGGTGTATATAGCTTGGCGGGACTATTAGTCAGTTTGGCAGCAATTATTGAGACATCGCGGCTCAACTCTATTTCTTCATCCAGTTCCGGTCAGGCATATGAACTCGATGCGATTGCTGCTGTAATTATTGGCGGCACGCGAATGACAGGCGGGCGCGGGAAAATAATCGGCACTTTATTCGGTGTGTTAATTTTAGGTATTTTGAATAACATGATGAACCTTATGAACGTTTCTCCGCACCTTCAAGGATTTGTTAAAGGTCTAATCATTATCGTCGCTGTTGTCTTTCAAAAGCGCGAGTAGGAGGGTATTAATTTGGGATTAAAGGTAGGTATTATCGGCTGTGGTTCGATTACAAAGTTTCGCCATGGTCCAGAATATCAGGCGAATCCATATGTAAGTGAACTCGTGTTTTTTGATCGGAATCCAGAAAGAGCAAAGGCTTTGGCAGAACAATTCGGAGGTTCTGTTGTCCAATCAGCAGAAGAGATATTGCAAGACGCCTCGGTAGATTTAGTGAGTGATTGCTCTTCCAACGAATCACATGAAATTTTTTCAACCGAAGCGTTGTTAGCTGGAAAGCATGTCTTGTGCGAAAAACCAATTGCTTTAACACTTGAAGGTGCAGGTAAAATAGTTGAAGCGCAAAAGAAATCTCAGAAAAAATTAATGATTGATCATAATCAACGTTTTACACCCGCTCATCAAAAAGCGAAAGAAATTATTTTGAGTGAAAGTCTTGGTAAGGTATTAACATTTAAAACAACTTTTGGTCATTCTGGTCCTGAATTCTGGGGAGTGAATAAATCAAACAATACGTGGTTTTTCAAAAAGGATCGATCCGGTTTAGGAGTAGCAGGGGATTTGGGTACACATAAGATTGATATACTTCATTATTTGCTGGACGATGAAATTCAAAAGGTGAGTGCTTTTCAAGGAGCACTGGATAAGGTAGATGAACATGGAGAACCGATTGAAGTGTGTGATAATTTAGTTTGCAGCTTGAAAACAAAAAAAGGACGGATAGGGACTGCCTCCTTCTCGTGGACGTATTATGGCGAAGAAGATAATAGTACCTTCATATATTGTGAAAAAGGAGTGCTAAAAATCTATCACGATCCGGAATTCCAACTGGAGGTAATCACACAAACCGGAGAAGAAGTGAAGTATAAGTTAGAAACCGTGATGACAAATGCTAATCAAACAAACACCGGTGTGATCGATGCTTTTGTAGATTGCGTTCGTCTTGATCAACCTCCGCAAGTGACAGGAGAAGACGCATTATTATCGTTGAAAGTCGTTTTAGCCTTGCTGGAATCAGCAACTAAAAAAATGGTCATCACAGTTTAAAAGAGGGAGGCAGGGGACGGTTCTCTGCTTCTTTTTGCATTTCAAGGAAGCAGAGAACCATCCCTTAATTCCCCTTAATTCTTTTCATAATACTTGGAACAATGAGCCATCCTATATATATCAATAAGAATACTTACATAATTTAAAAACAGACGTAGAAAAGTGTCGAAGGAGTGAAGCGACTTGGATTTACACTTTATATGGAAAGCCGTCGTCATTGTTATTGGCGGGGTACTTATTTTGCGATTGGCGGGAAGAAAATCAATTTCTCAACTGACGGTTGCTCAGACAGTGATGATGGTAGCTGTTGGTTCATTAATTATTCAGCCAGTTGGCGACAGAAATATTTGGATTACGATGGTGATTACACTTTTACTTGTACTTACATTAATTTTCATTGAATTTATTGTGTTGAAATTTGACAATCTTGAAGGTTTCTTTTATAGCAAAGCAGTCCTGGTCGTTGAAAACGGTCAAATAAATGTAAAAAACTTAAGGAAATTACGTTTATCAGTGGATATGCTTGAGGTTCGATTGAGACAGCAAAGTGTGCAAAGGATCAGCGATTTGCAATGGGCAACGATCGAATCGAATGGTCAGTTAGGCTATATGCTAAAGCCTGAAAAGCAATATTCTACCAAAGAAGATATTCAAAAATTGATGATGATGATGCAGTCAAACACTCCCCAGTCTTTCACTGATAATCAAACGAAAGCTTATGAATCGAATGATATTTTTACGGAAGTGACTAAAAATAAGCATGAGGAAGAACCCCCAGATTATTTGAAATGAGGAGTCTTGCATGAATGTGAAAATTAAAAAGTTTGCTGTAACACTATTTAAGTGGATATTTTTTGGCGGAGTTATTGGTGTTGTCGTTGGTTCCTTGACTAGCTTTTTGTTAAAAACGAATGATTTTCTTGGCGATGAGATTAGAATGAACCATTTTTGGATAATCTTTTTTCTTCCTCTTGCAGGCATCGCTGTAGGCTTTCTTTATATGAATTACGGTAAGAATGAGAGCGTTGATTCTGCGAAAGGTAATAATCTTGTGATTGATGGGGTGCACGGGAAAGCCAGAGTATTAAGGAGAATGGGTCCGATTGTCTATGTGGGTACTTTTATAACTGTGTTATTTGGCGGGTCAACTGGAAGAGAAGGGGCAGCTGTACAAATGGGTGGAAGTGTTGCTCAAGCTCTCAACCAGTTTTTTAAAGTAAATCTATTAGACACCAAAATTTTTCTAATGACTGGAATTAGCGCTGGTTTCGGTGCAGCTTTTGGAATTCCAATAACCGGGGCTGTTTTTGGTATGGAACTCACTGCTTTAGGGAAAATGAAATACGAAGCATTGGTCTCGTGTCTCGTTTCAAGTTACAGCGCTCATTTTTTAGCCACAGCAGCATGGAAAATAAAGCATGAAGAATTCATCATCGAAACTGTACCGGGTCTTTCTGCGTGGACATTCGCCAAGGTTATTTTCGCGGTATTAATTTTTAGTTTATTAAGTGTTATTTACTGCCAGTTGAGACATGGCATCCAAAAGTTCACAGAAAAACTCTTCCATAAAAATCATATGAAAAGAGCGTTTGTTGGAGGTCTCCTCATTGTAGGTTTAACTTTAATCGTCGGAACACAGGATTACAATGGTCGAGGGTTAGACATGCTTGAACATTCCTTTACAGAGGATGTTCCTCCATTTGCATTTCTAGCAAAGCTTATTTTTACTGCGATAACATTAGGCACCGGTTTCGTCGGTGGGGAAGCAATCCCTTTATTTTTTATGGGGGCAACCTTGGGCAATACATTGTCAAACATGATCGATTTACCAATGTCTTTCCTAGCAGCAATAGGGCTAGTTGCAGTTTTCTGTGGTGGTGCAAATACACCAATAGCTGCTTTCCTCTTGGCTGTTGAAATGTTTGATGGAAAAGGAGTGGAGTATTTTTTTGTTGCGTGTATTGTTAGTTATATCTTTTCCGGTCACCATGGGCTTTGGCCTTCTCAAACAATCCATGAACCAAAGAGTAGATTGTATAGTACGTTGGGAGGGGAAACCATTGAAAGTATTGAGAGTAAGAAAAATCCTAGGTGATAGCAGCTAGCCTTGCAAATTTCCATTAATATGATCCCCTTGTTTAATTTTGCTCAAGCCCCTTAAGCAGCTGCTCCTTTTTTGCGTTTTCCATCGCATTGACACTCATAATTACAATAATAAAGTTCTTCGGAAGTCATCTCTTTAGCTTCATTCTTCATTAGATAGTTTATATGCTGCCGAAAGCGGAAAAGTACTAATTCGTTTATCGTTTCGGATGGAAAATTTTTTAGGAAATAATGTATAATAGTTTCATAGAAGGTAAACGGAGGGACGGTTCTCTGCTTCCGAAGCAGAGAACCGTCCCCGAAATATCAGAAGTGGGGATAACAATGCCAACAGAAGTTACGGAACAACCTAACAAGAAGTTTCCATTTTTACCTACCGTTATTCAATTCGCCTTGGGAGGTGCAGTTGGGGTAGCTGGATCAATGTACTTAATGGATATACTTCCGTCGTTCGACTTTGCTCTGAGTGATTGGATTTATTTAACTCTTGCTATTATTGTTTCGTGGTTTCTTAATATAAATCTTCATGAATTCGGTCATTTGCTATTTGGAAAGTTGTCTGGTTACCGTCTAATATCTTATCGGGTAAGCGTATTTTCCTGGGATTATGAGAACGGAAGAATGAAGTTCTCGATCAAGAAAACGAAAGGGTATTCGGGTCTATGTATAATGATTCCTCCCGTGAAAAGTCAAGGTAGAACGAGCGATCTTTTATATTTTTCCGGTGGTATTATAATGAATGTTCTCACGGGTGCTCTGACAATTACGGCAACTTTCTTCATTACAGGACCACTTATTCTATTAATGTCTCTTTATTTTCTAGGAGGTACCGCGTTATTATTTGGTGCGATTAATTTGATCCCGCCCATTTACAAGTCAGCAAGTTTCTACTGACGGAAAATTGATATGGGGTATCATTTTCAAAAAAGCTTTTGTTGAGCAGCTAATCGAAAATAAAAAAATACTATCTCAGCTGTCCTCAGGTATTCGCCCAAAAGACATGGAACTTCATTTTGAAGATGATATGGTAATTACAAATTATTACGACGCAACGATTCTTTATTATTACTATTTAAAAGCCCTCGATATGGGTGACATGCAGAAGATCGTTTCCTCTATTAACATGTTGGAAAAAAACCTAGCTCTTTTACCTGCATTGATGCAAACACCAATCTATTTTGATATTTGTTTTGTTGCATGCCTAACAAATGATATGGAGAAAGCTAAATCTTTTTATGAAAAATCCGGAAAAACCCTTCAAAAAGATAAGGATTGTAATGGACTTAGAATCAAAGCCTATTACGAGTTTTACGTCAATAACAATAACGAGGCAGCATTCCAATTATCGAACGAAGCAATGCTTGTTACCGAGGTCTATCCACTCAAAGGGCAAGCAATCATGGAAGAAGATCTCATCAAACAGCTTTTGCAGAAAATTGGAAAGTAAATGAAGTGAAGGGACGGTTCTCTGCTTCGGAAGCAGAGAACCGTCCCCTTGTTTGCATAAAAAAGGGAGTGAATTTTATGGAGGAAACGAAATGGGGGATTGTTGGAATTGGGAAGCTAGGCACAGCGATCTTAACGCAGTTTGAGCTATTACAGATGCGGACAGGAGTTTTTCATCCGGATACGGACAAAACCGAATTAATAGAAAAGCAATATTCATACACTTCGAAACTGCAAAAAGACGATCTAGCATCTTTGGATCACCTAATCTTAGCACTCCCGACGAGTGCAATTAGTTCTTTTATAGATAAATTTCTAGCTACTGGTTTGAAGGTGCACAAACCTGTTTTAATCAATATGGCAACAAGCTTACCAACGGAGGAGCTTAAGCAACAATATCCACACCTTACATGGCTAGGTATGAAATTTCTAGGTCATTCTGAAAGTTTGAAGAGATACGGAGACGGACTTTTTATTATGGAAGAAAATGACATGGAAAACCATGAGTTCTATGAAGTGATGAAACGGTTTTCCAAGTTAGGTCAGGTGGAAGCAGCGGATGAATCAATCGTAGAGAAGGTAAACAAGTTGGCCACCTATCAAGCTATCAAGGCAGCGAGAGAAGTTGAGCTAAAAATGGATGAAGAAGGATTGTCGGATAGATACAAAGAGCAGGCATTGCGTTCCATTGTTCCAGAAGTCATTAGAGCCTATTCCAATGGTAAACTAGGTCATTTTGCACAAGAAATCGTCCAAAAACTGGATCGAGAAAGCAAGTAAACAAGTTTAGACATTGTGAATATTATCACCTATACTATAAGAGCAAAGATTACTTTGAGAAATAAATTCCATTTAAAAATAAGTTAATGAGAAACCAACTTTGAATGGACAAGGAGAGAATTATACATGAAGAGATATCTTTTTCTGATAATTGGATTGATCGCTGTCGTAGGATATATATTAGTAGGAAATACAGGAATAAATGAGCAGGCAGAAGATAAAGAAACAAAAAATATTCAGGAACTGGTTCACGACTATAGTGCAGGAAACAAAAAAAGCCTTTCTGCATCTATCACATCACAACAACTCATTGTAAATGACAGTGAGAAAGGTGAGGTTACCTATGACTTGCCCGAAGATGAATTTTTCGTTTCCATTGCACCTTATGTGGAAGAAACACATCCTTGAGCTGTCCATAACTTGACAGGTTGTCAAGGAGAATTGATCGAAGAAGAATTGAACGTTTATATTGAGGACATGGAAGGCAACGAGATTGTTAACGAAGCATTGACATCTCAATCTAATGGATTTATTGATTTGTGGTTACCGCGAGACAAAACGTATCGCACAGTGATTGAGCACGATGGAAAAAGCGTGGAATCTGAAATATCCACTTTTGAAAATGATAATACTTGCATTACAACCATGCAGTTGATGTAAAAAAAAGCACCTAATTAAGGTGCTTTTTTGGTTGCAAGGGGACGGTTCTCTGCTTTGGAAGCAGAGAACCGTCCCCTTGTTTTCAGGTTTGTCCTCATTTTAAATTGGGTATAAATTCTTTATGTTGAATTCATATGATTTAAAAGGGAGGAAGAAATGGAATGAGTGATGATCACAAAGTGAATGACAGCAGCAGTAAAAAGGAACAGTTGGACAAGTTTACAACAGACGATCAAGGAAAGAAACTAACAACAAACCAAGGCTTAAAAGTGTCGGAGGATGAGTTTTCTTTAAAGGCTGGCGAACGAGGCCCAACTTTAATGGAAGACTTTCATTTCCGTGAGAAAATGACCCATTTTGATCATGAGCGAATCCCCGAACGGATTGTTCATGCGCGTGGTTTTGCAGCACATGGTGAATTTCAAGTGTATGAGTCCATGAACAAATACACAAAAGCAGGATTTTTACAGGACCCTTCTAAAAAAACACCTGTATTCGTTCGTTTTTCAACCGTCGCAGGTTCACGCGGATCGGGTGAGTTGGCTAGGGACGCTCGCGGGTTTTCTACGAAGTTTTACACAGAAGAAGGAAATTATGACTTAGTCGGAAATAATATCCCCGTATTTTTTATCCAAGATGCTATAAAATTTCCGGATTTAGTTCATGCATTAAAGCCAGAGCCACATAATGAAATACCACAGGCCGCCTCTGCACATGACACATTTTGGGATTTTATTGCGAATAATCAAGAATCGGCACATATGGTCATGTGGGCGATGTCGGATCGAGCAATTCCAAGAAGTTTCCGGATGATGGAAGGATTCGGCGTTCATACTTTCCGTTTTGTGAATGAGGAAGGGAAGGCTCATTTTGTTAAATTTCATTGGAAACCACTTCTAGGAACGCATTCCGTAGTCTGGGATGAGGCCCAAAAAATTAATGGAAAAGACCCTGATTTTCACCGTCGTGATCTATGGGAAGCGATTGAAAACGGGGATTACCCAGAATATGAGTTAGGTGTACAAATTCTTTCGGAAGAAGATGAATTTAACTTTGATTTTGATATTCTGGACCCGACGAAGCTTTGGCCTGAAGAGGAAGTGCCGGTCAAGCTTATTGGAAAAATGACGTTGAACCGTAATGTTGATAATGTTTTCGCTGAAACAGAACAAGTTGCTTTCCATCCAGGGCACGTCGTTCCAGGCATCGATTTTTCCAATGATCCGTTATTACAAGGAAGATTGTTTTCTTATACTGATACACAATTAATTCGACTTGGTGGCCCAAATTTTCATGAATTACCGATTAATCGTCCTGTTTGTCCTTTTCATAATAACCAACGTGATGGATATGGTCGTCAAACGATTAACAAAGGACCTGTAAGTTATCATAAAAACTCACTTGCTGCTAACACACCTGAACCTGCAACGGAAAAAGAAGGTGGTTTTACACATTATCAAGAGAAGATGGAAGGCCATAAAGTGCGGGCTAGAAGTGAAAGTTTTAAAGATCATTTTTCTCAAGCTACTCTATTTTGGAACAGTATGAGTAAAGCAGAAAAAGAGCACATTACGGAAGCCTTCAGTTTTGAACTTGGTAAAGTGAAAAGCGAGTTCGTTCAGCAACAAGTGGTGGATATGTTTGGCAATGTCAGCAAGGAGCTTGCGACAACAGTTGCTGAAGCAATTGGTGCTAATCCTCCACAAGGAGAAGAGAGTAATGTTACGAAAACTTCTCCTGCTTTAAGTCAGGAAAACACGAAGAAAAAGCCTTCTACGCGTAAAGTAGCAGTTATCATTAACAATGATTTTCATGGAGCAGAGGTTAGTCAGGTTTTAGATGCTTTGAAAAAAGAAGGAGTACAGCCCGAGATTGTCAGTGGAAAACTGGGAGTTGTATCCGCCTCTGATGGAAAAGAGTTAAAGGTTGATCACACTTTCCTAACCGCAGACTCTGTGTTGTTTGATGCTGTGTATGTTGTTAGCGCCGGTCAGGAAAACACTGCTTTTTACAAGCAAGCAGCGTACTTTACAAAGGAAGCATTTACTCATTTCAAACCAATAGGTGCCACTCATCATGGGGAGAAACTGCTTACGGATAATAATATGGAATCAAGTCCAGGCGTTATTTCCGGTGGCCAGGTAGAATCGTTTACCGACCGATTTATCCAAGCAATTTCAGCTCACCGATATTGGGACAGGGAAGTGATTTAAAATTTCGACTTAGATTTTTGTTATAATAGAGGGAAATGGAGGGACGGTTCTCTGCTTCGTATTATTGCGTGAAAACAAGGAAGCAGAGAACCGTCCCTTTGAAATAGGAGGTACATATGGAAATAGAGCAGTCAAAGGTGTTTCTTGAGATTATTGATATAAAAGAAATAGGAGAAGGTATGCGCGTTTGTATTGATTTTATTGATGTACTTCAACAAAGTGACGGTCTTTACGTTGGAAATACAGGACATGGATATATCAAAGTTCTATCGGAAAATCGGCAGTCTGATGGCTATCCACCAAGACCGTTTCGGATTAATTGCGGTTCTTACCATCAATATTTATTTCAGGAAGATAAATCAATCTATTTGCATGAAGTGGATGCTGGAAATCAAATCGAGGTTACTGGTGAACAAGACAATAAAAGTCTTTCCGTTGGTCGTGTGAAAATTGAAAAACGGCCTTTTTTAAGAGTAGAATGTAAAAACGGGGACTCTATCGTTTCCGCTACACTTCAAAAATCAACAAGTGTACACGTAGTTGAAGAGTCTAAAGGTGACACCTCCATTATAGATTTAAATGTCGGCGATCGAATAGCTTGCATGGAAGACATGCCAGGGCGACATTTAGGAGAGAAAATTGATGAATTTATCATAGAAAAGTGATCAGGGGGACGGTTCTCTGCTTCCATTGAAGCAGAGAACCGTCCCTTACAAGCAAAGTACTTGCATAAACAAGTACTTTGCTTGTAAGATAGGTAAAGTGAAAAAGGGGATGATTCAGTGTCTGAATATCGGTTAGAGGATTCACTTGGTTTTCTTGTTGGAAGGGCCGGTCGATCTTTATCTAATAGTGTGCAACGAACATTTTCGGAACATGGCTTTAATGCAACGACAGAGCATTGGACAGTGTTGGTTCAGCTATGGAATCAAGATGGTCTCAGCCAACTCGAACTTGCAGAACGAACCGGAAAAGATCAAGCGAGTATGTCCCGGCTTATACAAAATATGTTGAATCGAGAGCTTATATATAGGAGGAAAGATCCTGTTGATGCACGGTGTAAACGGATTTTTCTAACGGAAAATGGAAAAGAGCAACAAGAGCGATTAATGGATCTTGTTAACGACACGTTAGAGAAGGCGACAGAAGGAATAACAGAGGAAGATGTGGCAATAACAAAGCATGTTCTTAAAAATATAGCTTCTAAAAATTTAACAACAAGTTGGATGAAGGAAGAGTAAAATAGAAAGTTGGGTTTAGATGAACAAAGTACTTTTAAAAATGGCAATTCTGTCTGTTTCGCTGTTAACAGTGATGGCTGGAGCTGCAATTTCCCCTGCATTAGGTGATATTGCACTTGCTTTTCCCGATGTAAGTGAAACAACGATAAAATTTATATTAACGTTACCTTCCGTAATGATTATCCCTTTTATCTTTATTTCTAGTCATTTAACAAGACGTTTTTCAAAGAAACATATTTTGTTTGCCGGAATGTTCTTTTACCTCATTGGCGGACTTGGTGGGGGTTTTGCCTCAAGCATTGAACTTCTCTTGCTTTGCCGCGCTATTTTAGGGATTGGTGTAGGATTACTGATGCCAATATCCACAGCACTAGTGGCTGACTTTTTTGACGGGGAAGAAAGAACAACGACAATGGGGCAAGTGAGTGCGGCGAATAACTTAGGTGGAGTTGCCTTGTTTCTCATGTCAGGTTTTTTAGCAGCTATCAGTTGGAGAATGGCATTCAGTGTGTATAGTTTAGTCATTGTTGCTGCAATCATTGTGTTTTTCTATTTGCCAACCACGAAGCCTGAAAAAGATACGCCAGGCATGACAAGAGCTCCTTTACCTAAAAAACTTTATGCTTATGGAGCTGCGATGTTTTTTATTGTCTTAGCATTTTACTCCATTCCTACGAACATGGCATTGTTTATCCAAGAAGAAGGAATTGGAAACTCGCAAAGTGCGGGGATGGTTATCTCTATAGCAACTGCCGCAGGTTTCTTCGCGGGAATATTCTTAGGGAAAGTTAAACGGCTTTTCAAGACATATTTTGTAGCCATTCAACTATTACTTATGGGGAGCGGTTTTTTCATTATCGCTGTCTCCAATCACTTAGTGCTGATCGGTTTAGGTGTTGGTTTTATGGGATTCGGATTTGGATCGATTTTGCCTACTGTATTCGACCAAGTATCGCGTCAAGTTCCGAAATCACAAACCGTACAAGCGATGGCGATTGTCACAAGTATGTTATTTTTCGGTCAATTTTCATCGCCGATTTTTCTTGATGGAATCGGTATTTTATTCGGAAATGAATCCATTCGTTTTATGTATACGTTTCTTTCAAGCATCATGATTCTTGTCGCTCTGGCCTTTTTCGGTATTGCGTTCAAGGTAAATTTAACACACAAGAAAAAACTGACCATGGAATAAGAGCAAGG